>CAZNRF010000006.1:0-24902 GCA_964575075.1 uncultured Spirochaeta sp.
GAGCCACCATGGGGGAGGGGGCGAGGGAGCCCGGGATCTGGCGACGGCGGTGGCCGCCGCCGCCGATGAGAAGAGTGAGCCCCGCTTTCTCTACGACCTGTCCGATTCGATCGAGGAGAAACTGCGTACGGTGGCCACCCGGCTCTACGGCGCGGCGGATATCGACATCAGCCCGGTGGCGGCCAAGCAGATCGCCACCTTTGAGGAGCGGGGGTACGGAGATCTTCCAGTCTGTATTGCCAAGACGCACCTCTCCCTCAGTCACGACCCGGCCCTCAAGAACGCTCCCTCGGGGTTCGTGTTTCCGATTCGGGAGCTGCGACCCAGCGTAGGCGCGGGATTTGTCTACGCCCTCGCTGGAGATATCCGGACGATGCCGGGCCTGCCGAGTCAGGCCGCATACCGCGGCGTGGATATCGATCCGGACACCGGCAAGATTCGGGGGTTGTTTTGAGTCAGTATTTCAGTTCCTTTGTCTCCTCGAAACCGACGGAAGAGATGTCACAGCTTGATTGGGACGAGGTCCGGCGGGACATAATCGGACGTGCTGCCACGGTACTTACCCCCTACGGGGAGCGGCTTGTGACGTACGCTGATTTCACCGCTTCCGGGCGGGGGCTGCGGCGGATTGAGCGCTATATGGAGCATATCCTGGAGTTGTACGCCAACACCCACACCGAGGATGATGCTACCGGAGCGTGCACGTCCCGGCGCCTCGCCGCAGCGGAGCAGCTGATTCTCCGGCGTATCAACGCCGGTGAGGAGTACTCGCTGATCACGGCCGGGGCGGGATCAACCGCGGCGGTGACACGCTTGCAACAGATTCTGGGGATCTACATGGCGCCGGTCACCGGCGAGAGAATCCACCGGGACGGGAAGATCCCTACCGAGCAGCTCCCGGTGGTATTTGTCGGCCCCTATGAGCACCACTCCAACGAAATCTCCTGGCGGGAGGGGCTGTGTCAGGTGGTAGAAGTGGAGTTGGATGCGGCGGGCCATCTGAGCCTGCAGGATCTGGAGGAGAAGCTCAGCGATCCAGCGTTCGATGGTCGGCGGAAGATCGGATCGTTCTCGGCGGCATCCAATGTCTCGGGAATACTCACGGACGTACCCGCGGTGGCGCGACTTCTGCATCGCCACGGGGCGTTGGCGTTCTTCGATTACTCCGCCTCCGCTCCGTATGTCCCTATCGATGTTACCGGAGAGGGCGACGCCTATCTCGACGGTGTATTCTTCTCACCCCACAAGTATCTGGGCGGACCAGGCGCCGCCGGAGTTCTGGTGATCAGAAACGAGCTCTACCGCGATGATCTGCCCCCCTCCGTGGCCGGCGGGGGGACCGTACGCTTTGTAAACGCCTCAACCCAGGACTATGTCAGTGATATCCAGGAACGAGAGAAGGCGGGGACACCGGCGATCCTGCAGACGATCCGGGCGGCGCTGGCGATCGATGTGCAGCATCGACTGGGCATCGATCGTATCCAGGCGCGGGAACATGAGCTGTTGCAGCGGGGGTTGGCACGATTTGAGTCGATTCCGGAGGTGGAGACGATCTGCGATGCCCCCGCGGAGGATCGGCTGGCGATTCTCTCATTTAACGTCCGGTCGGCCGGGGCGTACCTTCATCCCCGGTTTGTGGTGCGGCTCCTGAACGACCTGTTCGGAATCCAATCCCGGGCGGGGTGCTCGTGTGCGGGACCCTACGGGCACCGGCTGCTCCACATAGATCTGGATACCTCTGAACGGTATCGGCGCTACATTGCCGGCGGCCACGAGGGCGTTAAACCGGGCTGGGTGCGGCTCAACTTTCACTATCTGCTCACTGATGAGGAGTTTGAGTACCTCTGCCGGGCGATCGAGTTTGTGGCGCGGTACGGAACGCTCTTTCTGCAGGATTACCGGTTCGATGAGGCCTCCGGGCGGTGGATGCACCGCGCCGAGAACGAGGAGGTGGTCACGGTGAGCGCGGCGGAAGCGTTTGCTGCCGGGGATGCCGCGGCAACCGCCGGTCACGAGCTCTCAGAGGAATCTGCGGCGGAGCGTCGGGATGGGTACCTCGCTGCCGCGCGAGCGCGCGCCGCCGTCCTGGAGCGGTCGTTCGTCCCGGAGGACGTGCACGCCACTACGGACGAACTGATTCCGTTTTCATACATGTTTGCGGAACGGTAGCGAGAACCGGTTGCCGCACCGATCACCGAGAAGTACTCTTACGACAACGAATTACACCAAGGAAACACAGTGATGAAACGCGCAATCGTTATCGGTAGTGGTTTTGGAGGATTGTCGTCGGCCGCTTTTCTGGCTCGCGACGGGTATGATGTGACGGTGCTGGAGAAGAACTCCTGGGTTGGAGGACGAGTTCGGGTGCTTGAGCGTGGTGGCTTTCGCTTTGATATGGGGCCTAGCTGGTATTGGATGCCCCAGGGGCATGGCCGGTGGTTCGAGCAGTTTGGTACCTCCCGGCGGGACTACTATGAGATCCATCGGGTTGATCCGAGTTACCGCGCATATTTCGGTGATGTCGTTCCGGGGGAGGCGCGCAACGTGGTAGACGTCCCGGCAGACCGTAGCGGGGCCCATGCGATTTTCGAGCGCTACGAACCCGGTGGTGCCGAGGCCCTCGATGCGTACCTGGAAGACTGTCGGAGTAAGTATGAGTTTGCCATGAGCTCCTTCATCTACAAAAACTACTACACCATTTTTGATTTCCTGAATCTGACGGCACTCGCCAATCTTCCCAAGCTCAACGTGCTTCAGAGTTACGGAGGCCGCGTCCGCCGGCGGTTTCAGCACCCCTATCTCCGGCGGATGCTGGAGTTTCCGGTGGTGTTTCTCGGTAGTAGTCCGAAGAACACGCCGGCGATGTACTCCCTGATGAGTCACATCGATTTCAACTTGGGTACCTGGTATCCCGAAGGTGGTTTCGGGGCGGTCGTGCGGGCGATGCAACAGGTGGCGGAAGCGCAGGGCGCAACGTTTCAATTCGATCGGGAGGTGGTAGCGATAGATGTGGAGCGCTCCGGCTCCCGCCGTAGGTCCGGCACGGCCACGGGAGTCCGCGTGCGTACGCCCAACGGCAGGGAGGAGCGGATCGAGGCGGATGTGATTGTGGCGAACGCCGATTACCCCCATGTTGAAAACAGTCTCGTGCCGCCGGAATACCAGTCGATCAGTGACAACCGGTGGAAGCGGGCATCCCTCGCACCGGCGGTGCTGAACTTCTATCTGGGCTTTGACCGCCGGCTGGACGAGTTTGCCCACCACACATTCTTCTTTGACTCCGACTGGGAAACGCATTTCGACGCGGTGTATACGCACCCGCGATGGATTGACGACCCGCTGTTCTATCTACACGTTCCCTCTAAGACGGACCCCTCCGCAGCACCGCATGGTCATGAGGCTGTGTTTCTGCTGATTCCGATCGCGCCGGGGCTGCCCGATTCTCCTGAGCGGCGTCAGGTCTACTTAGACCACGCGCTCACGCGCATGGAGCAGCGCACGGGACGCAACCTCCGGAGTCACCTGGTCTTTCAGGAGAGCATGTCTCTGTCTGATTTTGCGGCAGACTATAACGCGTACCAGGGCAACGCCTTCGGATTGGGGCAGACCCTGTTCCAGACGGCGTGGTTTCGAGCGGCAAACAGATCACGCAAGGTGGGAAATCTCTACTATGCCGGGCAGTACACCGTACCGGGAACGGGAACAACCATGAGCATGATAAGTGGCGAGGTGGTGAGTGATCGTATTCGCCACGATCAGGGAGGCCGTGCATGAGCTGGTTCGGAAAAATGGTGGGGGGCACCATCGGCCTCGTGATGGGAGGCCCTCTGGGGGCGATCGCCGGGGGAGCGATCGGACACCACCTCTTTGACAAGGAGCATCCCGGGGACGCAGCCCGGGGCGGTGACCATTTTACCCGGACGTCTCCCGCTGAACAGCGGCAGATGACGTTCTTTCTGGCGCTGTTTTCCATTCTGGGAAAACTGGCCAAAGCGGATGGTCGGGTAACCCGGGAGGAAGGCGAGGAGATCGTATCGTTCCTCGATCAGATGAAGGTGTACGGACAGCAACGATCGTTCGCGATTCGGGTGTTCAACGAGGCGAAAGACTCCCCCTATAGCGTGGAGGATTTTGCCCGGCAGTTTGCGGAGTTCAGTCGGGGACGCCAAGATCTTCGTTCGAGTATGATGGACATGCTGTTTCGGATCGCCCTTGCGGATGGAGAGTTCCACTCCGCCGAGGAGTCCATGATCACTTCCGTGGCGCAGATCCTGGGTATCTCAAACCAGGAGTTTCAGACGATTCGCGAGCGATATGTAGCTACTTCTGACCGCGCCTACGCCACCCTTGGTATCAGTCCCGATGCCGACGACGAGGAGGTGAAACGGGCGTACCGGGAGCTGGTTCAAGAGCACCACACGGATCGGATCGTCTCGGAGGGTATGCCCGAAGAGTTTGTGGAATATGCCACGAATCGATTTCAGGAGATTCAAGACGCCTGGCAGAAGATCCGCGCCGAGCGCGATCTTTAGTGGTCGACCACGCGCGGGTGGCAGTACACCGCAGGGGAACCCGCCCTTTCGCTCTATGAGCTATAACGCGGTCGCCAGAATTCCCTGCGGGCGAATCGTCAATTCCGTGGTGCTATCTTCCCCAAACGCTCGGGACATGATGTGGTGATATTCCTGGATAAGTTCTTCAGGAATAACCGCCAGCATCGTCCCGGCAAATCCACCTCCATGCACACGCGCCACCCCTGATGCGCCGCGGGCGGCGAGATAGGTCAGGGTCACTTCCACTGCGAGGGCGATCGGCTGCTCCCGTACCGCTCCCTCGGCGGCCACGTTTTGAAGGAGGGTCCAGCTCGAGGTGCCGCTGGCTTGCATGAGCTGGAGAACGCGCTCGTGCATGCGGGAGTCCACCGCATCGATCATCGCGGATACTCGATCCTGCTCTTCAAAGAAATGAAAGGCTCGCAGTACGGCGCGGTCACCGAGGGTAGACCGCACCTTCCCCAGGTGGGAAAGAAGCGCCTTCCGGGAGGTCTCGCTGAGCGTGGTAACCCCCAAAGCGGCCGCAACCGCCTTCATCTCTTTTGGAATCGCGGCATACTGGTCGGTGAGGTCTGCGTGGCTTCCGCCGGTGTTTACCACGACCAACCGTTGGCCGTGAGAGTGAAAATCCAAACCGAGGCGGTGGTACCGCGGATTGTCGGGATCAGCGAAGTCGATGCCGACCGTGCCGCCCACCGCACTCGCCATTTGATCCATGAGACCGCTGGGCTTATGCATGAAACGATTCTCTGCGTACTGTCCGGCCCGGGCGGCTGCTATCGGGTCTCTCTCTTCAGTGCTGAGCGCGCCGTGAACCGCGGCCAGGGCGATTTCCAATGCGGCAGATGAGCTGAGACCGCTGCCGGGCGCGACGCGGCTCTCCATCAAGGCGGCGTAGGCGGGTGTCGCGTAGCCCTGGTTGCGCAGACCGGCGGCCACGCCGGCCATCAAACGCTCGGTATCATGGGAATAGGAGGCGTCTGGCGTATCGGGTGTATCAACCGTAAGATCCGCCGTGAACGCGGTGGGCCACCCCTCAGAGATAAGTGTTGCCTCCGCCCCCGCGACCGGAGCCGCCACAATGAGGGCATCCGCATTGATTGCGGCTGCCACGACCCGACCGTTGTTATGATCAGTGTGGTTCCCGATGAGCTCCGTGCGACCCGGTCCACTCGCGGCAACGGTGGGGCGCTTGCCAAACTGCTCCTCGAAACGCTCAGACAGCTCACGGAGCCGTTGCGCTCCGGAGGGGACAGCTCCAACAAAAGAATCATAGTCTACATGCATGGTAGATATCCGGTACCACGGGGAGGTGGGGGTGTCAAGCGAAACTGCTGGAACTGTTACTCGGCGGGAGGGAGATCGGTGTCGTCGATGACACCGGTGCCAGGATCAGCGGAAGGACCGGGATCACCGGCGCCGCGGGGGCTTGTGTCACGAAGCAGTCCCTCATCATCCATACGATCATCGATGCGCTCAATGAGTTTCTCCGACAGTATCCGCGGCCACGCAGGAAGCTGCTCCGCTCCATCGGACTCGTATTTCTCGAGAATATCCTCAAACTGTTGGCGCGCTTCCGGGAGTTGGTCCTGTTTGTACGCCAAAAAAGCGATCTCGTACTCCGCTTCTACGATGGACGCCTGATCGTCCGGAAAGCGGCGTATGAACTCTTCATAGTAGGCGAGGGCCTGCTCATAGCGACCCTGATCCGATGCCTCCTGAGCCTGCTGAAACATCTCCATTCGACTGAGATCCGGGGGAATTTCCTCCGGAGCTGACTGGCAGGAGGTAATAACAAGGGCGATGAGGGCAAGAATCCCACCGAAAAGACTGCGTCGTATCACGAGAAGGACGGTAGCACGTTTGCATGGGCGCTGCAAGCCGACTACAATCGGCGCCATGATCGCAAGCATCGTCAACGCGTTGGCCATCCTGGTGGGGACTACTATCGGTACGCTCATCGGAGGTCGGATTGGAACACAGTTTCGTGCGGTGGTTTTCTCCGGCGTAGGAGTAGTGGCCCTCCTGATCGGTATCAGCATGGCTCTGGAATCGCAACGATTTCTGTACCTGGTGCTGGCACTGGTCATCGGTGGATTGCTGGGTACCGCTTGGCGGATAGAAGATCGGGTGTATCAACTGGGGGAGTGGCTAAAACGGCGTTTCCAGCCCCGAAGTACTCCCGGTGACGTATCCGCCTCGGAACACGAGGGCGCCACGACGCATTCCTTCGCCCAGGGGTTTCTGGTGTCGTCGGTGCTGTTCTGTGTCGGCGCTCTGGCGATTATCGGTTCTTTTCAGGCGGGGGTAGAAGGTGACTATGAGATTCTCTTCACCAAGTCGGTGATGGACGGTTTTATGGCAGTCCTGCTCACCGCCGCCTACGGTATTGGCGTAGGTTTCTCGGCGGGGAGCGTCCTCCTGTATCAAGGCGCGCTGACGCTCCTGGCGGGACTGCTGGCACCCTTGGTGAGTCCGCTTATGGTGAGCGAAATCTCCGGAGTGGGTGGCGCGATGGTGGTCATGATCGGTCTCAACCTATTGGAGCTCCGTACGATCAAGACCGCCGATTTTCTGCCGGGTTTGGTCATCGTGGTGCTCTTCGTTCTCGCCGATCCCGTGATCGGCGGGTTCGTGCTTTAGTCGATTCGATGCTTACTGGTGCCAGCGAATGAGCTCCGGCAGATAGGGGTGAACCAGATCGTCGTTGTTCGGGAGAACGCGGACTGCAAACCCCTGGCGTCCGGCCTGGCGGCACTTCACTTTTACCTTGTAAATGTACCCTTCGGCGTCTTCGCCGGAGGGCTTCATGTCCACTGTCTGCGGGTTCTCCAGTTCTCCATCAGCATCGATCCGTCCCGTGTACACTTGCACGGTGACTTCCGAGGGATCGATCGTTCCTAAATGGACGTGGCAGTGTACCGAGAAGGTATCTCCCACTTTGAGCGATCGATCTCCGGTGCCGTCAATCTTGAACACGGATACACTGTTCCACTGCGCCCGCAGCCGCTGAATGTACTCTGCGGTTCGTCGTGCCTGATCGAGATCGTTCTTGTTTACTTTCTCGTAGTTCTTGAGGGCCGGTAGATAGAATCGCTCGGAGTACTCGGTGAGCATACGACTCGTGGAGAACAGTCCCCCCAGCCCCGCCATGGAAGCTTTCATCTTGGTAGTCCATCCCCGCGGCAGGCCGTCCCGTCCCCGCTCATAGAACGTGGGAATGATCTCCCGCTCGAGGAGGTCGTAGAGGAGCTTGCTCTCGATTTCATCCTGGAGCTCCTCATCTTCATACTCTTCGCCGGCACCGATGGCGTATCCCCGATCCGGGTCGTACCCTTCGGCCCACCACCCGTCAAGGATGGAGGTGTTCAAGACGCCGTTGATTGCTGCTTTCATACCGCTGGTTCCGCTGGCCTCCATCGGCCGGCGGGGCGTATTGAGCCAGATATCACTGCCGCTTACCAGGTACTTTGCGATCTCCAGATCATAGTTTTCGAGAAATACGATCTTGCTTCGGATCTCCGGATCACTGGCAAAATGCACGATGTCCTTGATGAGGTTTTTGCCGGGAATATCGTGGGGGTGCGCCTTTCCGGCGAAGATGATTTGCACCGGGTAGTCAGGATTGGTTACCAGTCGGCGAAGGCGGTCGGGATCGCGAAAGAGCAGCGTTGCTCGCTTATAGGTGGCGAAACGCCGGGCAAACGCGATGGTGAAGGTGTACGGGGACAGCACTTCATCGGCATGCACAACCTGGGAGCTGCTGGCGCCGCGCCGCGTGAGCTGACGCTTCAGGCGTTCCCGGGTAAACGTCACCAGCTGATTCTTCCGCATTTCATGGATTCGCCACAATTCCTCGTCGGAGACGCGACTCATTCGGTCCCAGATCTGAATATGAGTGGGTTCATCGTAGAAACGCGGACCAAAGTAGCGGTCCAAGAGGTCTTTCAACTCGGGGCTGAGAAATGATCGGGAATGAACGCCGTTGGTGATGTGCGTAATCGGGACTTCATCGATCGGAAGACCCGGCCAGATCTGCTTCCACATCTCCCGAGACACGGCTCCATGGAGCTCACTCACGCCGTTGTTGTACGCGCTCAGCTTGATTGCCAGGACGGTCATACAGAACGGTTCCTGCGGATCCTGCGGATTTTCCCGGCCGAGGGAAATAAACTCGTCCCAGCCAAACCCGGTACTGTCGGTGATCGCATGGAAATACTTTTGCATGAGATCGATACCGAATCGCTCGTTACCGGCCGGTACCGGCGTATGGGTGGTGAAGATGTTGGTGGGCCAGATCGCTTGCATCGCCTCCTGCCGGGTGAGGCCGTGGAGATGCATATACTCCCGAATGCGCTCAATGCTCAGAAACGCCGAGTGGCCTTCGTTCATGTGCGTCACTGCGGGATTGATATTCATCGCCCGCAGCGCGCGGAGACCGCCGATTCCCAGGAGTATCTCCTGCTTCATGCGCATCTCCCGATCGCCACCGTAGAGGCTTGCGGTAATCGCCCGGTCGGCTTCGCTGTTTTCGTCCAGGTTGGCGTCCAGGAGATAGAGGCTGATCCGTCCGATCTTGACTTCCCAGACGCGAGCCACGAGCAAAGAGTCTGCCAGCTGAACGCTAATCCGGATTTCGTTTCCCTCGGTGTCAAAGACCTGCCGGACCGGCATGTTGTACCAGTCGTTCTCGGGGTAGCTCTCTTGCTGAAACCCGTCGGCGTTGAGGTACTGCTGGAAGTATCCCTGCTGGTAGAGCAAACCCACTCCCACCAAGGGAAGTCCCAGATCGCTGGCGGATTTCATATGATCACCGGAGAGTACCCCGAGTCCGCCGGAGTAAATCGGCAAGCTCACATCCAGACCGTACTCCATTGAAAAATAGGCGATTGTGTTCTTTTTGCTGCCGCGGTACCAGGTGTCCTTGCCGGCCTTATACCGTCGAAATTTTTCTACCACGGTGGTGAGGGCTGCCAGGTACGAGTCATCCTGGGCGAGTTCTTCGAAGCGGTCCTGGGAGACCATCCCGAGCATACGCACCGGATTCTGTCGGCTCTGCACCCAGGCATCGAAGTCGAGACGGGTAAAGAGGGCGAGTGCATCGTGATTCCAGCTGAGCCACAGGTTGTGGGCCAGCTCTTCTAACGGCTTCAGTGCCCGGGGAATCTGCGGATTCACCGTGTATTCAATGTATTTCATATAACGAACCCCTTTGTGGTTGGCTGAGATCGAACGGTATCGGCCCTCGGAGGCAGTGTCAATTGGACAGCTCTTCGGGATGTTCTTCTACGATTGGCATACACACGGCGCTGCCACCGGTGGTCGCCAGCGCATCGATCGCCGCTATCGCATCCCGAATCGCCGGCTCTCGACAGGCGTGGGTGGTCACCACCACCGGTACCAGCTCATCCCGGCGGGCCTGCTCATTCTGGCGGAGACTCGCGATACTGATCGCATTGCGACCAAGAATATCGGAAATCGCAGCCAGTACGCCGGGCTGGTCGGTTGCCATGATTCTGAGATAAAAACGGCTGGTGGACTGCTCAAGTCCTACCTGGGGACCGAGGGTGTTGCGATCGGGCCAGTGCCGGGTATGTGCAAAGACCGCCGGCAGTACCCCGGTAGCCATACCCACCACGTCAGCAACAACCGCCCCCGCCGTGGGAGCGCCGCCGGCACCACGCCCGTAGTAGAGGGTGTGGCCGGTAGCGTGCCCATAGACGCTAACCGCATTAAAGGGACCGCTCACCCATGCCAGAGGATGTTCTTTGGAAATGAACGCCGGGCGAACCCAGGCGGTCACATCATCGCCGATGCGATGGGCAACCGCCAGGAGCTTGACCACGTAGCCGAGATCCCGGCCAAACGCCACATCCCGCTCATCCAGATTGTCGATCCCTTCCACGGGGATCGCGGAAAAATCAACATCGATACCAAAGGCGAGCGCGGTCATGATCGCGATTTTATGAGCCGAATCGGTGCCGTTTACGTCGAGGGACGGATCAGCCTCCGCCAGTCCCGACGCCTGAGCCGCGGCGAGGGCTTCGGCGTAGGTTTCACCCTTCTGGATCATCTCCGTCAGGAGAAAGTTGCTGGTTCCGTTGACGATCCCGTAGATCGCGTCGATGTGGTTGGCGATCAATCCATCGGTGATCGCGCGAATAATCGGTATACCGCCGCCGCAGCTGGCTTCAAATCCGACCGTGAGTCCCCGCTCGCGGGCGTACGCGAAGAGCTCTTTTCCATGATGCGCCAGGAGCGCTTTGTTCGCCGTGACCACGTGCTTTCCCGCATCAAGGGCGCTCTTGATGAGCGTCCGGGCAAACTCGAGACCACCTACGAGCTCAATAACAACCTGAATCGTGGTGTCTGCCAGGGCAGCGTCCAGATCCGGTTGGAACGTCTCTTCCGGCAGGCCCAGGGCCCGGGCGTGATCAAAATTGCGATCTACGATCGCTGCCAGCTCGATGTCTACTCCGCTGCGATCGGCGATGATCTTTCGATCCTGGACCAGCAGACGGGCGGTAGCTCCGCCGACGGTGCCACAGCCGATCAGGGCTACTCGTAAGGAGGTGATTCCACTCATGGCGGGCATGGTATGGAGGCTCCCGCGCGTTGTCAATGTGAGACGGAACCTGCTACGCTATTGAGACCGATTCTCCCGGAGTTTTTCATGCAAATGGCCCCTACAGTGCCTTCTACCGCCCCCGGCGACGAACTGCGAACGTGGGCTGAACGTGATCGCGCCTTTGATCTCTTTGATCGACCCCAATCAATACGTGCCGAAGCAGCGCGAGAGCTGGCGCATGCGCGTCCGGTGATCGTCACCGAGGAACGCACCGTGGTGTGGGGATTTCATTATCTGCCGGCGTGGCGGGAATGGCCTGCCGCGGAGTTTCCGGTGCTCGTATACCAGGACGGTCCGCAGAGTCGGGGCTGGGACCGCACGGTGGATGCCCTTCGCTGGGCGCTTACCGCGGAAGGCCGGGCGGGGGCGTACGGATTCTCTGAATTGGATCGTATCCGCCGCGCAGTGGAACAGGCGGACGCGGTGGCCGCCTCATGGGATGAGATCGTCCCGCTGCTCACCGGGGAGAACGACCCGTGGCCAATGATTCAGCGCTTTCGCGCACTACCCCCGGAACTCGCCGATGCGGTAGATACCGGCATGATCGATCTCCGCACCGCCGAGGCGATCCCTCGGGAGTATGCCGAAGCGGTCGCGCGGTTTTTCCCGCTGGTAGCTCCGTTGTCATTCAGTAATCGCCGGCAGGCGCTGAGAATGGTTACAGACGTGGTGCGCGGCGGTGCGACCAGCGAGGTGTTGCGTGAGGAGCTCGAGCGGGTGCCGTCGCGAGATGTGATCGGTGAGCTTCGACGGCGGCGATATCCGACCCTCTCGGAGCTTGAAGCTCGTTTTGAGGCGATTCGGCGGGAGACGCTCTCCGGTTCGGGGGTCACCCTGGCGGCGCCGAGCAATTTCGAGGGTGACCGGTTTCACCTGTCGTTCAACTTTCGTACCGGCTCGGAACTGCGTTCTCGCCTCTCCGCGGCGGCCCGACTCGAGGATAATCTGAATGAGTTGCTGGACTTACTATTCTGAAACGATCGACCATATCTACTGGGTTGGCACTGCCGCGGAGCATCCGGTGCGGGCGCGGGTGGAACGCCGCCTCCGGTCCGAGCCGGCGTTGGCCACGATCGTCTCGCAGGAGCTCGAGGAGGGTGCCGACCTGCCCGCCGCACAGAACACGGCGCGGACGATACTGGTGCGCCTGGGAACCGGCGACGACGTGGGGCGGTGTCCGGGAACGCACGGGCACCTGTGTTGCAACTATCTCACCCTCAACGTATATGTCGGCTGTACG
This sequence comes from uncultured Spirochaeta sp., assembly GCA_964575075.1. Taxonomy (GTDB): domain Bacteria; phylum Spirochaetota; class Spirochaetia; order DSM-27196; family Alkalispirochaetaceae; genus Alkalispirochaeta. Next base: position 12,422 of record CAZNRF010000006.1, read on the forward strand.
CTGGGCTGCACGTACTGCATTATGCAGTCGTATTTACGAAACCGAACGCTCGAGGTGCGGCTGCCTCCAGAGGACACGGCCGACACGATTCGCGCGCTTGCGCTGGACAATCCCCACCACACGGTACGGTTGGGCACCGGCGAGGTGGGCGACAGCCTCCTCTATGATCCGCTGTTCGATCTTTCGTCCGATTTGATTACCGCCCTTTCAGATGTGCCCAACCTCAGATTCGAGCTCAAGACGAAGACCGACTACGTGGATCATCTTCCACCACGCGGTTCCCATGGGGGGAACGTCGTGGTTGCCTTCTCGCTCAACCCGGACGCGGTCGTTTCCGCCGAGGAAGGAGTTGCTGCCTCCCTCGACCGGCGGCTGGCGGCGGCCCGCCGCGCGGTGGATCAGGGATACCTGGTAGCGTTCCATTTTGATCCCATGGTTCGAATCGAGGATTGGTCTGCGGAGTACGCTGCCGTGGTGGCACGCCTGGAGGGGTTTCGCGCCTCTCCACCGGAGTGGATCAGTCTGGGTACCCTGCGGTATCCACCGACGCTTCGGCCGTTCATTGAAGCGCGGCCCTACGGCTTGGGGGAGTTTGTATCGTCAGGTGATGGAAAGATGCGATATCTTCAGAAGGAGCGCGGCGCCATGTATCGCATGATGCGTACGCGCCTCGCGGAGGTTCTGCCGAACACGCCGGTCTATCTGTGCATGGAGAGTTCCGCCATGTGGCGACATCTCCAGCACTCGGTACCGGATCGGTCCGGTGGGCTGTCGCGCATTATGAGACCGCTGGACCTGCGCGTTCTCCAGGAGGAATCGAGGTGAAGGTACACTCATCCGCGAGGGTTCTCGGGGTAGTGGGGGCGATCATAGCCCTTGGGATCACCCCGGTGCTTTGGGCCCAAGATACCGAAGATCCCGGCCGGGAGCGGCTGGCCCCTTCCCTCCCGGCTGGATCCCAGACGTTGGAGTTGCTGTTGGCGGTTCCGGATACCGATCCTCCGGTGGGCAGTGACCTGGAAGTGGTCCGGCTTGGACAGGCCGGCAGATTGGCCCGACCCAACGCCCTTGATATCCCCGAGCGCCCGCAGGCTCTGGAGCTGATGGGGTGGGACTGGCTGCGACCGCAGGGGCGGGCGTTGGAGCTGGCCGCCCGGGACCCATACCGCGTCTGGCTGGAGCTTCACGACGGCATGCAGGGTGTCCTGGTAACCTCGAGTCACCTGGAACTGTTCTGGGGAACGGTAGAATGGAACGACACCACCGATTCTGCCGCGGAGCGACACGTCTCGGCGGGAGATACCTTGATTCGGGGGCGGGGCACCGCCCGCATCACCCGAGATGGGACCGGGGTTTCCGTGGCCGTGGAAACCGGCCGCTTTGAGGTGGAGGAGCGGGGCCGGCTCACCACGGTGGTAGCCGCGGGGCAGCAGCACGTGCTTCCCGACCAGGAGGGCATAACCGACCGGTCCGCGGAGCCGCTCCGGGAGGCCCACCGGGATGTGTTGGAAATCCTGATCAACCGGGACCGGCCTGATGGTGCAACCCTCTCGCTCCTGTGGGAGCGAATCGTGGAGGCCGGGCCATGGTACAGCTATGCGGAAGAACGCCGACTGTCGGGCGTGGCCCATCCGGATCTGATCCTGCGCGATATGGGAGAGGTATTGCGGATTCTTGCCGCATTTCGCTTCTCCCCGCCGCCGGCACTGGGAATGTGACGAGGTTCTCCCTCGGATCTCTCGAAATAATCAGAAAAAGGTGACGTCCGTGTCTTTCTTCGTTTTCTTCCGGGAGCTGATTCGCGAGAGATAGGCGCGCTCTTCCCGCTGTACCGGTGCAGCTTTCTGTCCGCCGAATCGCTTGAGCAGTACCCGAGCGGTGGAGACGAAGAAGAGTACCTTCCGGGCGTCTGTGCCGCCTACGTCGCTACTCACCACCGGAATTCGCTCCGTCTCCAGAAATTCCATCGCGAAGGTGATGTTGCTGTCCGGGATATTGGCTGCGCCGCCGCTCAATACGTGGCCGCCGCCGAACACTTTCGCCGTGAGCTGATCCCGCCGCGCTCCCTTTTTCAGCATCTGGTTGATCAACAGCTCCATAGCGTACATACCGTAGCGTCCGGACTCTTCCTCAAAAAACTGGCGACTGTGGAGTTCTCCAGGAAGCATAAAATGATTCAGACCGCCCATTCCGGTGGAGGGATCGTGAAGTGCTACGGCGATGCAACTGCCGAGTACGGTGGAAATGATGATGTCCTCCCGGGTGGCGAGGTATTCCCCGGGATGCAAGATCGTGACGTTGCGTTCGAAGCGGCCGTTGTAGTGCGTATACATCGTGTTAGAAGAGTGTCACTTCACCGGCCTCAGCGCTGTCGTTGACTTCATCGAGGCCGGCCAGTTCACTGGCCTGTTGTTTGTGAGCGAATATCGTGAACCGTTGGATGATCTCCTGGAGCCGATCGTTCTCAATGGTCCAGGATTCGAGACCTCGATACCGGAGTTTCTCATGATATTGTGAGTCTATGGCGTCCCTCATCGTATGGAGCTGAGATTCCAAACCGCGAAGGGCTCGGCTCAGGGTTGATAGCTGCTCACCGCTTTCCTTGCTTTCCTCGAAGACGCGATGAAAACCCTCGGTAAACAGGGAGAATCCCTGAACGGATTCAGTGATCTCCGACCGGCTCTCTTGCAATGCGTGATACCGCCGGCGAATCGATTCTGTAAAGTTTTCCACGAACAGTCGTTGCTCGTGAAATTTCTTCTGGTGTGTGGCGATGACCGAGCTGGTGGTTTTGATAAAGTCCTGGGTGGTGGCAAGCGAATTTTCCACGTCCCGCTCGATCTGCTTGGTGAGTTTGTTCATTTGGTCGGACGTGTTACCCATGCTCTGCAGCACATCCTGCTTTGCTACCTCGATGCGGCTTGCGATGTCGATACTGTGGAACCGTGTTACCAGCGTATCAAAGCTGCGGAACTGGTCTTCCAGGTGCTCCACGTCTTTGGTGATTTGCGTGGACCGGCTTACCAGGAGTTCTTTTTTCTGGACGTTGCGGTCCAGGTCGGAGAGTAGCTCCTGCAGCAGCGTTGCTGCCTCATCAAATCGCTCGTTTAGTGACTGTCCGCCGGTGGATGTTTGACTCTGAACAAACCGCTCTCGATCCTCCTCCAATCGACTCCGTTTGGATTCCGCATCCTGAATCAGTTGAGAGAAGGTCTGAACGCTGTTGTCGATCTGTCGAGCGACATCTTCAATGAGGGAGACTGCCAGGTCAGGTATTCGGCGTACATAGGCCAGCCCATCCAGCAACCGGTCCTCATCAGTGAGCTCGTCTTCCGGCTGAATCGCTTCCAAGGCAAGGATAATATGGTCAATTGACTGGCGAATCAGGTCCTGGAGCTGTATCGCCTCCATCATGCCGTTTACCGGGTCCTTCAGCTGGTACGATTCCTCATGCAGATTCCGGAGACCGTTCATCGTATCCCGGACGGCGCTGCTGAAATCATCGAAGGTGCTAAAGATACGGCTCTGGAATGATTCGATCAGATTGGTCTGAAACTGACGAGCGTCATCCAACGTCTGCTCCAGTTCCTGAAATGCCTCGAGTAGCGCCTGGCCCCTTCCCGAGATCGACTCGGAAAGGACGATGGTGCGGTTGGCCAACCGTTTGAGCTCATCGGTTATGTAACTGAACGCCCGACCGGCGCTGCCCGCCTTGAGTGCAACCGTCATTGCGTTGAGCGATACGAGCTCCATATCCTCACTGTCCATTCGGATCGACCCGATCGATTCCGCGATCGTATGGAGCTGTTGGATACCCGTCTGCAACTGTTCAAACAGAACCTGGTCACTTTCCGACATCGCCCGAAACTGGTGCGCGCTTTCCTCCATGATGCCCCGGGTCTCTTCGAGGAGATCGGTGATCTGCAGCCTCTGCTCCGAAGATGCATCTCCGCCCGCCGTGTCTGCGATGGCGGAGCGGGATCGTGCCAGACTGCGCTTCATTTCGGAGACAAGGGCGGGAAGACGTTCGGCAAGAAGCATAAAGATGCGCTCGGTCTGTTCTTCAGTATCGCGCAGCGCACGAATCAGCTCATCTCGGAGAGATAAGGGAATGGAACTCATATGGTCTTAATCATAGTGTCCAGCGAAATTGTTCGCAATTCAAAAAAAGGGCCGTTTCTGAAAAGAAACGGCCCAATGAACTACGTTGCGGTTTCTTTTATTGCTGGAACTGCTCGATATCCACGTTCACCGCGTTCTCCGTTTCTACATCGAAGAGGATAACCCGGTTCTGATTGGGCACGAGACGAACGCCGTCGCCCACATTTACGGTTACTGTGGGCGGGATACGACCGATAAGCTGGTGCGAACCGGTGTTGACGTAGACATGAATCTCCGCTCCCAACGGCTCTACGACCTCAATGTTGGCAACGATCGCTTTACCCTCGGCCGACTCCGGCTCAAACTCCAGATCTTCCGGGCGAACACCAAAGACCAGATCTTTGCCGACATAGTCTTTTGCGGCTTCAGCGAGATCGCCGGTGAATTCGAGGGTGAAGTTACCCTCGTCGCCGATGATCTTGCCCCCTTCTTCCTTGATCTTCATGCTCATGAAGTTCATGGGAGGCGATCCGATGAAGCCGGCCACGAAACGGTTGATGGGAGTGTTATACAGCGTGAGGGGGTCACCGATTTGCTGAATAATGCCGTCTTTCATGACGACGATCTTATCTCCCATCGTCATCGCTTCAACCTGATCATGGGTGACGTACATCATCGTAGCTTGCAGACGATTATGGAGACTCGAGATCTCGGCGCGCATCTGAACCCGAAGCTTGGCATCAAGATTAGAGAGGGGCTCATCGAAGAGAAAGACTTTCGGGTGACGTACGATCGCGCGTCCAACGGCGACTCGCTGTCGTTGGCCACCGGAAAGCTGTTTGGGTTTACGATCAAGCAGCGCCTCGATATCGAGGATCTTTGCCGCCTCATTGACGCGCCCCTGAATATCGTCCTTCGCGAACTTTCGAATCTTGAGACCGAATGCCATGTTGTCGTACACGCTCATGTGCGGATACAGCGCGTAGTTCTGAAAGACCATCGCGATGTCTCGGTCTTTGGGTGGGATATCATTGACGCGCTTCTCGTCGATCATGAGGTCACCACCACTGATGTCCTCCAGGCCCGCCACCATTCGCAGGGTGGTAGTCTTTCCGCATCCCGATGGTCCGACCAAAACGACGAACTCTTTGTCCTTGATGTTGACATTGGCGTCTTTCACCGCGTGAAAGCCGTTGTCATACACCTTGTTCAGGTTCTTTAGCTGAACTGTTGCCACAAGGCACCTCCTAAGAGATTATTTTATACGCCACCAGTGTAGGCCGAGATTGTTGAGCTGTCAAATATGAAATGGTGTGCCATCGGCGGAGGTGCCGGCTAGTCGCCCCGCTGCCGGTACCACTGGATCAGTTCAGCGCCCAGTGTTTCCGACTCGGATTCTTCCAGAAGATGCGGTTCAACAACATCCGATCGGGCCTCATCCCAATAGCGGGGGAGGGGGCCGGAAAAGGTGATCACCCTCGGATGCGGGACGCGACCGGAGAGTTCCGGGTAGATTTCCTCCTGAAGGTGGCGGTTCACCGATTCGTGAAAAGAGAATCCCTCGAGAAAGCCGAAACTATCAATGCGGGCTTCAAGCTTGTCTGCCATGATCTCCACCTGCGTTTCCGGATCGTTGAGCCACGTAAGGAAGCGACCGGCGTCGGTGATCTGATCCGTGGTCGTTGGGATGCCTCCGTATACGACGTTCTCCGTGGCGTACAATTGCCCTTCGGGACCGGAGAGCCACCGAAAATCCAGGCGCCGCTCGTCAAAATAGCGCCACGTAAACAGTTCCTCCGAGCTGAAATACACCGCGCTGATTCGGTTCTTTTCCAACTGCTGGATCGGGCGTTCGTACAAGTACCGCTCGATATAGGTCCGCTCCTCTTCGAGGCTCCCGTTGTGCTCTCGTCTCCAACGGCGAACGCGCTCAGACGCCTGCTGTAATCGGTCTTCGTCCCATCTGGGAACTCCCTGGTCATCCACCGAAGGAAGAAAGCCGAGGACGCGATGGAGAATGTACACCGCCTGGGGATCGGCGGCCGGAGCGAAGTGCACCGGAGGTGTATCGGTTGTGTACAAATTGGCGAGGTCATCCAGCGCTACGGCGAAATCGTCGAGCTGATCCGCGACGTCCGGCAACGTGGCGACGGCAGGCAAATTGAACGACAGGGGAATCCAGTACGGGCCCGCATCTACCGGTGGCAGGTCGGTCTCGATCGTAAAGGAGTCTTCGCGAGATCTCATGAGAGCATTGACCGGGGGCGTGTTCACCCAGCGCCCGATAATCACGTCGGCTTCAGGGCGCTCCTGGGTAAACCGCTCCGTGAGATTCCCCACGTACCGGAATTGCAGGTCCGCGTCATGAATGAAGTTATAGCGTTCCACCAGGAACGCGGTTTCCGCTACGTTACTCCAGACGACAAGCGGTTCATCCTCTTCGGCACAAGCGCCCACGAGAACGGTCGCGAGCACTATCAGCCACGGGCGTGCGATCCTTCTCAAGCCAGTGCTTCCGCCGCCTGGAAGATCTCGTCGTACAGGGCCGGAAGGTCCTGCGCATCGATACCGGCAAACGCCACCCGAAGATACTCGTCCCGAACGGCGATCGTTCCCACACCGCGCTCCAGCAACGCACGCCGGAGGCTCTCGGCGCTTAACCCGCGGCAGCGAAAGCTCATGAAGTACCCGGAATTGCACGGAAGGGCCTCCAGCATCGGCGCCCGGCGTTCGGCTGACTGCTTCCGGAGGATCTCCTGCAGCGTGGCGTACCGGGTGGACAGAAGGTCAAACGCCGCCTTCTTTTGCTCCGTGTAGCGTGGATCCCGAAGCACGCGAAGGATGAGCGACTGGGATAGCCGACTGGAATTACTCACCATCGAGCGGATCGCGCCGTTGAGCTTTTGCTCCAGCGCCGCCGCGTGCTCTTTGGTCATCCCTTTGAAGGAGACGGTCACAAATCCCACCCGAAATCCCCAGGCGAAGTCTTCCTTTGTGGCGCCGTCTACCTTGATCGCCAACACGTTGGGATGGGATGCGGCGAGCAGGCTGAAGAGGGAGTGAGGAAACGCGGCATCATCATAGAACAGACCAAAATACGCGTCGTCGCAGATGACGAGGACCGGCACGGAATCCGCCAGGCCCACCAACGTGTCTCTGATAAACGTGGCGTCTTCGCGGGTGGGGGTGAAGCCCGCCGGGTTATTCGGAAAGTTCAACATAACCATGAGTTTGCCGGCTCCCGCCGCCGCCCGGGCGCCCTCAACAAAGGCAGTTCGATTGAACGCGCCCTGGTCGTTGAAGAATGTAAACTCCCGCAGTTGACTCCGGCGGCGCTCGCCAAACATGAGGCGGTAGTTGCCCCAGAAGAGATCGGGCAGGAGCAGAACATCATCTTCCTCGGCGAAGAGATCGCTGACTACCGCCAGTCCCGCAGTGAGGCCCGGAACAACCGAGGGCCGCGTGGTGATGACCCCTTCCAGTGCCGGGTTTTTGCGAATCATCTCCTGGAGCCACTGGTCCCGGAGCGCTGGAATCCCGGCAGTGGGAGCATACGCAACGGAGTCCTCCGTGGGCAGTTCACCGGTGAGTTCGCGAATCAGTGGAAGCGTCATGGGATGGCCGTCGGCGTAGGCCATTCCCACGGTGGCGTTGAAGCGATGCGCTTTCTCGGTGGCTTCAGCGGATTGGGCTACGATCCCTTTCGGGAAGTACATGCGTCGGCCGAGATCGGAAAAGACTCGAGGTACCACCGTCCCTTCCAGGACGTCATTGAGCGCTACGGCGAGATTATTCATGGCGTGACTATAAACGGTATTCGAATTGACGGTAAAGGTCGCTATGACGTAAGGTTACAGGGTGTCCGACGAAAAGAACGAGCGAGACTCGGGGTTCATAGAACGCATACTGGCCGCTCTCTTCGGCCTGGGAGATCCCGAGCGCGAGAAGCGGCGCATCCTCAAGAATATCGGCAAAGACCTGTCGAAAGACCGCTTCAAGTTTTATAAGCCACGCGGCTCGGTGATTGAGCCCAACTTCCCACGCTTTCTGTACGAGATATATAAGTCCGTTGCGTCGGTTCGAAAGCTGGTCCAGCCCAGCGATGCCTCGGGTACGCTGAAAATGCTGGTGATCGAGTTCAATCTTGATGAGCGGCAACTGGAAATCCGAGAACAGCTTGACGAGAAGGCGATCCGGGAGCGGGTTCGCGGTGGGGCTGACGTTAAGACGGTGGGCGAAGAGATCAAAAACGCCATGCTCGATTTCGTGGGTACCTTCGACGCGGAGAAAGTGAAACAGATCAACACGCAGTACAACAATCTCCGTAGCTTCGTTCAGTTTTGTCACTTCGACTTCTACTTTACCCTCAAGAAGTTTGACTCCGCCATCAGCGAGGATTCCTTCAGCTACAAGCCGCGTTTCGGATCTATCGAAGCGGAGTACATCGTGGATGATATTCGGGATTTTCTCGAAGTTGCCCAGGCCCTACCTCCTGAGGCCGATTGGCATCGCGTGTTTGACCTCCTGAAGGCGTATCGATCCGTGGAAGTAGTAGATCGGGATCAGTGGAAGAAGATCTCTAAGACACTCTTTCAGGTGCTGCAATCCGGGGTTCTCGAGAAGATTGTGCAACACGCCTCGGGAGATCCGGAGTGGTTCCCAAAGGCGAGTGGTGGTTCCGCCCGCATCGTGGAGCCGTATCTGAACGAGATCAAGAGCACCGTGGAACAGACGCTGCAGAAAATCCAGCAGGAACGGCGCAACAATCGAATCGAGCAACTGGTAAAGCAGGTCTTCGGCACCACGGTGGTCGCGCGCACCAAGAACTACACGGCAAAAGCGAACGTCAGCTTTCAGCGGAGCGATCGCGGTGGGTTTCTCTATACCGACGCCCTCAACTATCTCAAGGCGTACCTCCTGGACTACTTCAAAAAAGATGTCCGCGAGATCGTTCAGGATCTCCTCATCGTGCGCGGCAAATGGACGACCCAGATTCAGGCGCAACAGATGTCGGACGCCTATCACGGGGTATTGTCCGTCTCGGAGCAGATTTTGAAGCTCGACGACAGTCTCGGCGAAGAGGGCGAACTCGGTCAGAAGCTGAAACGCGCCGCCGGGCGCGTTGTTGATCGCGATCCGAGCAGCAAAAAGCCGCTCAATGATCTTCTCGATTCCATCAACAAGGACGTGCTCCGGCTGGTGAACGAGGCGGCCCAAAATCTGATCATTATCGGAAAGAACCTGAAGAGTCTTATCGACGATTTTGACCGGAAAGAGCACCAGATGATCATCAACTGGAAAGAGCTCGACAGTGAGATCGAGGATTCCCTGAAAGACCGTATGAGTGGTATGTATCGACAGCTGTTCTATCTGGTGCAGCTGTTACAGGTGTACGCCGGAAAGAACGCCAAATAACGCACGCGCGCGCGCGGGCGCGCGGGCGAACTAACGATAGTGCGGCGCGTGCGCTGAGCGTTCAGTCAGGACGGTATCGCACGCTCCAGTGTGAGGAGGTACTCCTTGATCTTCCGTCCGCGATCACTATGTATGCTTTGCCGGGCGTAGGAACCGATGTTGCCATTGGCATTGATAATTCGATGGCAGGGGACCACCACCACGACGGGGTTGGCTCCAGTGGCGTTTCCCACCGCCTGTGCCGCCTCCCGGCGACCAATCTTCTGTGCCAGAGCGCTGTAACTCAGAGTGGTGCCGTAGCCGATTTTTCGTAAGCGATTCCATACCTGCTGCTGAAAGGTGGTTCCGGTGAGGTGCAAGTTGAGCGTGAAGTGGATCCGCGTGCCCTGAAAGTACTCGTCCAGTTGGTACTCAAGTTCGCCACAGGCGTATTTGTTATTCTCCCACGTGCCGGGAGGAAGTGCCGGGCGAAAGTCGGTATAACTCACCCGGTGAACGGCCCCGGCTCGATCTACTGCCAAATACAAAGGCCCCACGGGAGACTCATACTGGTGTGTATACAGGTTATGCTCCACCATGCCGATCGTAGCACTCCACTGCGTCACAATCAAGAAACGGGCGTCGTGAGACCGCTGCGGATCGCCGTGCGCAATTCGTCGAGCCCCGTACCCGTAACTGCCGAGGTCTGTACGGTGGCAATGTGGCGTCCGTTGAGTCCGACCGTGGCGGCGAGGTCCTGCGCCTCCTCTTCCACGCGATCAGTCTTATTGAGCACCAGAATCGAGGGGATATCACCGGCACCCAGAGAATCAAGCACCTCTTGCGTGGTGGCAAGTTCTTCCAGGACGCGAGGATCGGAGCTGTCGGCTACCAGCAGCAGAAGATCCGCCTCGGTTACTTCTTCCAGAGTTGAGTGAAACGCCTCGATCAGCTCCGGCGGCAAGTGGCGCACGAACCCAACGGTGTCGCTGACCAGGGCGGTGGTGTCCGGGTCCAGATACAGTTTGCGCGTGGTGGGGTCGAGTGTCGCAAACAGCTGATCCGCGGTGCGCACGCCGCCGGTGGTGAGTCGGTTCATAAGCGACGACTTTCCGGCGTTGGTGTAGCCCACCAATGCCACCCGATACATCCCGTCTCTTCCGCGCCGCCGAAGCTGTCGCTGGCGACCCACGCGATCCAAAGCGCTTCGGGCGCGCTGGACGCGACGGGCCAGTTGACGTCGGTCCATCTCTATTTGCTTCTCACCCTCACCGCGGGCAAGACGGCTCCCGCCACCTTGCCGGGACAGGTGCTGCCACATACCCACCAGGTGTGACTGGGCGTACTCGGCGCGGGCCAGTTCCACCTGGAGCTGCGCCTCCCGGGTCCGCGCGCGGGAGGAGAATATTTCCAGAATTACCGCATGCCGGTCGTACACTTCGAGCTTGCTCCTGCGGGCCCAATTCCGCAGATGGACGGGAGACATCTCGCGGTCGAAGACGATAATCGCCGCCTCCTGATCGTGGGCGGCGGTGATGATGCGATCCGCTTGTCCGGTCCCCACATACAGCGCGGGATTCGGCTCGCGTACCCGCACCAATTCGCCGCCTACCGGGGTAAGTCCGGCTGCCTTACAGAGGCGCTCGAGCTCCCGGAGATCGGCATGAGCGGTGGAACGAGCTTCCGTGGTGAAGGTTCCCACCAGATAGCATTGGTTGGCTGAGGTGTTCTCGCTAATCAATGAGGGTGTCAACGCTGGGCTGGGGGAGGGCTTCATCCACAATGAACGAAAGGTCCACGACCTGGCTTTCGTTTCCGGCGCGGTCGACGGCCCGAGCCCGTAGGGAGCGCTCTCCGGGATCATCCACGTGATCGGCTGGGAGACCTGTTCGAAATCGGCGCCATCGATCGAGACTTCTACTCGGGACACCGCGGAACCTGCATCTTCCGCCTGTACTGCGAAGGGGGTTCCTGTTGTGGCATATCGCGTGCCCCGTACGGTGGCGGTGGGCCGCCGAGGAACAACGCGGACCGAGGGAGGGGTATCGTCAACTACCGCCGACAACGTCACGGTGGGAGATCGGTTGCCCACGTTGTCTACGGCGTAGGCGTATCCCCGATAGCTCCCTTCATCGGGAAAGGTAGCGGGGCCGGAGTACTCCACAAAATTCTCGTTATCGAGGCTGATGAAGATCGCTGCCACCCCGGAGGCGGAGTCGGAACCACGCAACACCAGCTCTGTGTCCGATTGGAGGTAGGCGGTATCATCCTCGACCATAGCGCTCCCTTCTGCGGTCGCTGATAGTGCAGGGGCGGTGTCATCGATGACAACCTCGTACGCCTCTTCCCGAGACCGAACTCCCGAGGAGTTGACCGCGGAATAGGTAATCCGGTAGCTGCCCTCTTCGGAAAAGCGTAACGGATCCTCGTAGGTATGCTGATCGCCGTCGTTTACCCGGTACGTAATCTCCCCCTGCAGCTCGCCATCCTCCGATGGGGCGTCGATGGCGAGTTCGAAACGGGCGGTACTCGGGGCAAACGTTACCCCATCGTTGGTATAGATCCGCGCCTCCTGGGCGTGGATCACGCTAAGCCCAAACAGTGTACACAACAGCAGGACCGGGATCTTTCTCATGGGACACTCCTTCCGGATATGACCAGTATACCCACGAGTGCTCTCACAGGACCATCGCTGAGCGGCCCCAATCGTAATGATCGCGGCGAATTGTCTCGAGATCGGGCATCGGAAAGTGGAGAACGCCGTTTCCATTGCCGGCGTATAGCCCATCCTGGATGATCTGGTAGGAAAACGAGCTCACCGATCGCTCTACGTTCTTGTTGGGTTTGTCTGATGAGCCGGTCACCGCGTCCACACATGACTTGAGATGCTCCAGGTTTCGATCGTAGGCGCCACCGATATTTCCGGTTTCCTCGGGGTTGGAAAAATTAACAACCTTCAAGTCGCTGAACACCGCCGAGGGTACCG
>CAZNRF010000007.1:0-23774 GCA_964575075.1 uncultured Spirochaeta sp.
AGGGTGTGAAACAGACTGTCGGCGGACACGGACAGGGCGATCGGCGTTGAATGAAAGAGATAGACCGGCTGCAGTTGTTCCGTGGTGAACCCCGCGTTGTCCCGCACTATGGGCTGGCTGATGATATGAGGTACGTTATTTCCGGTGACGGTGTAGCCATCGGGGCGCGCTTTGACCAGGTTTGACCACGCCAAAGCCCCACCGGCACCCGGCTGGTGTCGAATGACCACATTCACCCCAAGCGCCTCTTCCAGATATTGTTTCTGGTATTGAGCGGTCACATCTGACTGTCCGCCGGGGTTGAAGGGAATCACGTAGGATATGGCGCGCGTGGGAAACGCGTCCTCCGCCTGACCGGCTGCGGGGATCTGGGCCGCGATCAGTGCGATGGCGGTGAGGGCGAGGGCGATTACCCGTCTGCCCCGGGGCTGTGTGGAATTCATGGAACCTCCTGTTTTCAGCGTCGCGAGAATATTTGGGGATTTACCACGTACCGCGGCCTGAGACCGGTAAGCACGCGTACCAACTCATCCATACCAAGTACCATATTCTGGTGATGACTCTCTTCAGAGTACCAGGCGATATGCGGCGTAACGATTGCGTTTGGAAGCGATAGGATCGGCTCAGTTCCTACCGGAGGCTCAACCTCCAGCACGTCGATTCCTGCTCCCCCGATAGCACCGGACTGTAACGCCTCCTCCAGCGCCGGTATATCGATGATCGCTCCCCGGGCTGTGTTGATCACCACCGCGTGCGGCTGCATGAGCGCCAGGGTAGTGGCATCGATCATGTGATACGTCTCATCAGTGAGCGGGCTGTGAACGGTGAGGTAGTCTACGGATTGCAGCATCGGAGATAGCTCGTAGGAACGCTCCACGCCGAGTGTTTCAAAGATATCATCATCCACATACGGATCGTACGCGACGACGCTCATCCCCAGACCCTGCGCCAGGCGGGCACTGTGGCGGCCGATGCGTCCGAGGCCGATGACGCCGTACCGTCTGTTGCGAAAGGTGTGAATCGGCCGCGCCTGTTTGTAGTCCCATCCACCGGCGCGGGTATGCGGGATGAGTTCATGGATCTTGCGCCCCACCGACAACGCCAGGGTGATCGCGTGCTGCGCAACTTCTTCGCTGCAGTAGAGGGGACAATTTGAAACCGGTATGCCCCGGGCCGTTGCCGCGTCTACATCAACCACATCAAAGCCGACCGATAGCGTCATAATGAGCTTGCACTGCCGCGCGGTATCGATCATGGGGGCAGTAACCGGATGACCGATCAATACGATGGCGGATGTATCCCGCAGTTCCTCTAAGATCTGATCGTCCGATAGACCATCTGTTGATACGATGGTGGCATCCGCTTCCGCTGCCCGCAGTCTGAAATACTCCAGGTCCGGAAATTTCATGAAGAGTCTGTTGCCGAGAAGAACAACCTTATTCACTGACGTGCTCCAGCCATGCCTCCGTAATACGGGAAACCGGTGCATTTCGCAATTAGTCACGTCGGCTCTCGGCTTTATTTCCAGAGGGTGCGTATTTTCCGCGCTCTGTCGGCCTTCAAAAATAAAGAAAGAATTATTTTGTTAGAAAATGGTGAAATGAATCCATGCAGGATGATATTCACTTCCTCTCCACGAAAAAACGGGCGACAGCGAGTGCTGCCGCCCGGTCCCTTTGTGTGTGATTCCGCAGATTATTCCGCAGCGCCGGTTGCGCGCTGCGTGTCCTCGTGTGCGCTTCGGTGTCAGCCCCGCTTGATCTCGATCTGCCGCGGCTTAGACTCCGGCTTCTTATGAAGCTGTACCGTGAGAACTCCGTTGCGATACGTGGCCTCAATCTGGCCCGCATCTGCGTCTTTCGGCATCGCAAAGCTCCGGTAGAACGAACGGGCGAAACGCTCTCGGACGATAAACTCATCAGAGTCTTCTGTTTTGGTCTCTCCGCTCTTCTCTTCTTCGACCGTTGCCGAGAGCACCAGCAGATCGTTCTCTACACGAACATCGATCTGATTTTCGTTCATGCCGGGAAGATCGGCTTCAATGATGTACATATGTTCATTCTGCCGAATATCAACCGCCGGGGCCCGATCGTTCCAGCCAGGCATGTTCCCGAAGACGGACTCGAAGAGCCGGTCAAAATCGTTCCAAGTGCTCACGCCGTTCGTGGGGCGTCGTACCGTGTTGGGTCGTCGTACAGTCAGGTAATTCATATCGTGCCTCCTACTCATCCGTGCAGTGCATAATGTGTATCAGCCGAAGCCCGGGCCCGAACCGGCGCCCATCTGGTCTCCGCCGTGTGCTATTCCTGCACGGCTTGTTCACGTACTATAAAGCATAAAACGTGCCAACCTGACCGATGTTCTGGACGTCACTGCTAAATCTTTTCCACATAGAGAGTTACACGGTTTCCGATGATCTTGCCGCTGCATGTCGCTCCGGGTCGTGTCAAACTTTGTTGCGTTGTTTTGACACAGTGTCAAAAATACCCGATATGGATGTATCAAATTGACGCAATTTTTGTGCGATGGGCGTGCTCATTGGGCACTGCGGGCAGAGCTGAGGGCCGCGGCGTACCATTCCAGATCGCTCAGAAAATCATCAGCCCAGCTTTGAATGTCCTCCCGGTCAGAGATGCCGTCCTCATCGAAGACATCATGCACCGCCGGAACCGGCATGGATCGGGGCGTCGTCACCAACCCAACCCCCGCCAGCATCGATCGGAGTTGCTCCATAGCCCGGACTCCGGCAAACGGACCATACGAGTAACTCGCCAGTGCCGCGGGTTTACGGTGAAACTGATCGGTGAAGTGGGCGATGATATTCGTCATGGCTGGTGGTACGCTGTAGTTGTACTCTCCGGTCACAAAGACGTACGCCTCGGCGGAGGCAAACAGGTCTCCAACTTGCTCTACCGCGGAGGGAGCGTTCCCCACCTCGTAGTCAACCAGTCTCCGCTCCAGGAGCGGCAGCTGAAACGTCTCGGGATCTATCATGAGAACGTGGTGGCCCCGGGTTGTCAATTTTTGCTCGAGAAACCGAGCGAGCCGAATCCCCAGCCGTCCTTCTCGTACCGAGCCATATACCAGTGCGATTGTCATGTGAACCTCCGGCTGGCAAGGGTACCGAGAAGACGTGGTTCCGAAAAGTGGTTAGATCGGGATGCGCTCGTACCGAAATCCTACCATTCCCGGCCGTTGTCGACTCCGCGGAATCGCATCCTCGCCAGTATTGTAGTGCCAGCGATGGTCGAACATATTCATCGGGTCGCGCATCGGCTGTTCTCCGATGGTGACCGCGTGAACCGTTACCAGTCCCGTGCGCTGCAGATCCTCGAGTGCGACTTGGTGGGCGGCGCTGATACGCGGAAATTGCATGTCACTCACCACCACCAGGTCTACGATCGCCCGATCATCGGTGTGGCCTACCTGTGCCAAAGCTTCTGCAAGAGCCGGCGAGACGTCGGCGCCGCCGCCGGCGGGAGCGTCGAGGAAGCGATGTAGTGCCAGTAAGTCCTTTTCTTTGACGCGGCTGGGAGAACCGGCCGTAAACGGATCTGTGGCGGACCGAGGGATCTGCTTCGGCACTGGTGGCTCGATCGCCACCCGCCTGAGCCGGCCCCGCACTGCAAATACGTACATCTGCCGCTGGTAGGCAACTGCCGAGCGTACCATCCCGAACAAGATGCTCTCGGCGATATCCATAGGTGTCCCGGCCATAGACCCGGAGGTGTCGAGACACGCGATGATCGGTCCCGGACGATACTCAGGCTGGACGCGCGCCCACGTGTAGTTAATATGCGTGACCGTCCTGGTGCGTATTCGCGCGCTATGAAGGGCGAGTACATCCTGGTCGGCCAGCTTCCGAGCGAAGAGATCCTCGGTGGGAGGGGTTGCCAGTAGAGCTAACTCGCTGGAAAGGGCCAATTGTACTCCGCTGGTGCCGTGGAGGCCATCAATATCTCCCAGTCCTCCGTCAAACTCTTCGGACGATGCAGTCTCTACGGGGACTTTGCTCCAGACGAATCGTGGCTCCGGTCGGGAGATTCCCCGTACCAGGGCATCGGTGAGGCGTTGCATATCACTGTCAGACTCCAACCGCGCGTAGGCGCGTTCCAAGCGATGCCAGGGAATCTGAGCTGGATTCTCGGCAAACACGTCCCATTCCGCTGGACTACGAAACAGTGTTCTGCACCGCTGATCCGCTTCGGCTACATCAGGAATAATCCGATTCAGATGGTCCGCCAGGGGAGTGACTACTCGCCGAAGCGCCCGCTCCTGCGTCGTTTCTCGAATGCGAGTCTGGCAGGCTTTGCTCGTCTCTTCCAGAAGCTGGACCACCGCATGTACCGCGTTCGCTGACTGGGCATGCTGCAGTCGGCGGGCGATCATATGCCACTCCGGTTCCGCCGAAGGATACAGACGCCGATACTCCTGCAGCCGCTTCTCCGGGGGCGCGGTGTCCATGTACGAGGGTTCGGAAGACCTCGCAATTCCCGCATCCAGATCCTGCCATACCTGCTCAAACCACCGAGCTGTTGCATCCGCCACCAAGTCCGCTACGTTTACCGTAAGAGATTCCAGGGTGACGGTCTTTAAGAGTGAATAGAAATGTACAAGACTGCGGGCCAGCGGGCGTGGCAGATCCCGGGCGGTGGCCGAAGAGGGACGCAGGCCGTGGCGCTCCCCCGTGAGAAAGTGGTACAGCTCTCGATACAACGCCCCTCTGTGGCTCGGCATGCGTTTCGCCTTAACGGGAGGACTTCTCCAGGGACGACAACGCCGCAGACACATCGGTCTGTAGCAATGCGAAGACCTGTTCCGCCTCAGCCATGCCGGTGGCAAGCATCTGCGCATAGCTTCGGTGAATAAAAAGATGTGCCGCCGCCTCGTCGTCGGTGATTCGGCGGTACCCGGCGATACTCTCGAGAATCGCCTCCACCTCGTCTCGGATCGCGACCAGCTCATGCTTGATGTCTTCCTGCTGTGTTGCTGCCGGGTCTACGCGGTGCTGAACAGTCCGGCGTACCGGACGGGTCTCCAGGGAGAATACTTGCCCGTCTATTTCCACCGCATCATCTGATATGCGTCGAACGGGGAGGCGCTCCGAGTAAGCGTAGTCATCGCTGTCACCGTAGAAAAAGACATCCGTCTCCTGACTCTCGCTCTCGCTAAGGTTGTCGAAATCAACGATCCAGATCAAGGCAACATGATCATCCACAAACTCTTCGATTCGGTAGTACTCTCCACGATACCGCACCGGTTCAGTGGCCTCTTCCTCCGATTCGCTGGTGGTCGCGCCATGGAGCTGTTCCAGGGCATGATCCAGTCGCCGCCGGGCGGTATCCGGGTCAAAACGGCCGGAGGTTGTGTACCGGCGCAGGGCTTCCTCGATGATGGTGTTTACCACCGGGATGTCCGATTCTCGTGACCAGAGACAGTGGCGCAGAATAATGCAATCGAGAGCATTTACCGCCTGGCGGTCATTCAGCAATGCACTGGTTCTCAAGAGGCGGGCAGCCTGACGCCAGCGCCGGTCGCTGACCTCGATGGATGCAACGTCCGCGTCATTCTGAGTCATACTGTTGTGCCGGGCGATTCGTTCCCGAATATCCACGATCAGGGACGCTACATCCCCGGGAATGGTCACCGCATCCCGCGCATCGGTCCATTCATCGAGCTCGTCCGCGGAGATTTTGTCCTCGGAATCCACGGGGTCGCCATCGAGGGGTGCGTTGTCCTGCAGGAGCTGGATAAACGTATCAGCTCCTTGCACCGGTGAGACCGGTAGCCGAAGCAGAAAGCGATCCCAGAGGTTTCGTATTCCCGGCTCCTCCGGAACAAGTTGTCCCGCGGCGCCGATTACCGTTTGCAGAGGTAGATGAAGTTCTTCACTTCCATTCCGAAATCGATGCTCGTTGATCGCGGTGAGCAACGTGTTGAGGATCGGGGAGGAGGCGTTCCAGATCTCATCGAGAAAGACGATCTCCGCACTGGGGAGAAACCCGTCCACAACCCGTTCAAAGCGATCGGCGTCTTTTAGTCTGCTAATGGAAACGGGACCGAAGAGCTCTTCCGGTGTGGTGAACCGCCCGAGAAGGTATTCAAATGTCTTGGCGTCGCGAAAGGCGAAAGAAACGCGCCGAGCAAGGAGGCTTTTCGCGACCCCCGGGGGACCGTAGAGAAACGTGTTCTCGCCGGCAATTGCGGCCAAAAGGGTGAGTCGAAGGGTCTCCTCTTTTTCCAGGAGCCCTTCGCCAAGCGCCGCGATCAATCTCTGTATGCGGTTTGAGAGCATACCGTTACTCTTCTCGGTTTGAGGAGTGACTGTCAAGCGAGGAATGCGCGGAAAGCGTGTTCCGTTCCGGGGTGACCTCCGGTTCTGCATACTCGAGCAGGTAGTCTCCGCCGCGATGATCCGGTAGCATAGCCCGGTATGGACAGACAGGGACAGGAAGACCACCTCATCTGGAACGAACTGGATCGCAACACGTTGGTGGATACCCCGGTATTCGCCTTAGTCCGCAGTCGGCGGCGGGCAGCGGACGGCCGGGAAGCGGACTACTACGTGATGGAGGCGCCGGACTGGGCCAACGTGGTGGCTCTTACCGATGACCATGCCGGACGGACGTGCTTCGTGATGGTGCGGCAGTTTCGTCATGGCAGCATGGCGGTAAGCCTGGAGTTTCCCGGGGGCGTAGTTGACCCGGGAGAAGACCCCACCGCCGCTATCATACGGGAGCTCAAAGAAGAAACCGGCTATGTATCTGAGAAGGTCAGTTACCTGGGGAGCGTAAACCCAAATCCGGCGCTCATGGGGAATCGGTGTCACACGTATCTCGCCGAGGGGTGCGTGCACCCGGGGGGCGGACAAGACCTGGATGAGAATGAGATTATCGATGTGGAGCTGGTGCCGGTGGAGGATATCGTCAACGGCAGGCGGAACGGCGAGTTCGACCATGCAATGATGCATGTGGCGTTGGAGTTCTATCTCAGGCGAAACATCACCGCGAGGACCAGACGAACGAACCCTCCCGAAGGGGAGGGTTCATAACCACGGAGAGGCGCCGGCCGGATTCGAACCGGCGAATGAAGGCTTTGCAGGCCTCTCCCTTACCACTTGGGTACGGCGCCTGACGTCCGCCCACCATATGCAATTCTTTGGTGCTTTGTAAAGGCCCTGCACATGGTAGCGATCGCGGTAGATCAGCCCTCCACTGCGTTCACGAACCGGTCGACCAGCGCCTCAATCCTCCCCATCGCACCGTGCCAGAAGTCGGGGGTTTCGATGTCAACCCCCGCAGCGGCGGTAACCGCCACCGCATCAGCTCGCCCGGTTTCCCGCAACAGGCGCCGATAGCGCTGAGCAAATCCGTCAGGAGCGGTGGCGTACTGATCGTACAGCCCTAACCCAAAGAGTTGGCCGAAGGCGTAGGGGAAGTTGTAGAACGCCAGTTCCGGTCGGTAGTAGTGCCCCTTCACCGCCCACATGTACGGATGGAGCTCCGTCGGGTTTAACGCCCCTCCGTAGGTTGCCTTCTGGGCGGAGCGCATCATGTCTTTCAGGTCCGCCGCGGAAACCTCTCCCCGAGCGCGGCGCTCCATGAGCTCCCCCTCGAAGAGAAAACGCGACAGGATGTCCACAATGACCTGGGTACTTCCTTGCAAGAACTGTTCCAAAATATAGATCTCGCTCTCGCCGGACGCCTGGTCCAGGGCGCTGTAAAACACCAGTGTTTCCGAGAAGATGCTTGCCGTTTCCGCCAGTGTCATGGGGTAGTGCCGCTGGAACGCCGGAAGATCTCGCAGTTGGTGCGAGTGCCACGCATGACCCAGCTCGTGCGCCAGGGTGCTCATGCCGTCATAGGTTCCATCGAAATTGGCAAGAATTCTGCTCTCCCCGGGAATGGGAAAATCGATGCAATAGGCGCCGCCCACCTTGCCCGGTCGGGGGCGCGCATCGATCCACTGCTGGTGCTGCACCTGACGAATGAACTCCGCTTGTTCGGGATCGAACTCCGCGATGCGCTCACCGATGAACGCCATCGCCGTTTCGTAGGACCACGTCGTGGTATCCTCGCCCACCGGAGCGAAGATGTCGTAGAAGGAGAGCTGTGACAGGTTCAGCGCTCGCGCTTTGGCGGCCAGATAACGGCGGAATATCGGCAGCGATTCCTGCATCGTTGAGATAAGGGCGTCCAGGGCGGGTCTGCTCAGCCGGTTCTGGCGCAGCGCGCGCTCCAGGGTCGATTCCCAGCCGCGTCGGGAATTGAGGGTGTGGGTTGCGCCTTTTACCCCGTTTATCGCGAACGCCAGGGGCGTCTCAACCTGCTGCCATGCGGCAAGCTCTTTCTCCCAGGCGCGCCGCCGGACGGTGCGGTCCGGGTGAAACGCCAGTGCACGCAGCTCCACTACCGTCTTTCGAGTCTCCGTCCCATCTTCCTCCTGCCACGCCGCATCGAGACCGGCGGAAACGGTCTCTTGAAGCCGTGACCAGGCGTCCGCACCGGAGCGGGACAGGTCCGCGGCGAGGGTCTCTTCCGCTGCGGTAAGCTGCCGCCTCTGGAGGTAGAGCTCGTCACGGAGCACCGCCGCGTACTCCTGCAGCTCCCCGTGATCTGCGATAAGGGTCTCGAGATCGGGCTCCAGCTCGGACAAGGCGTCCCGGAACTCCACCGCTTCCGAGGCCATCGGGACCCCCACTTCCGCCACACGATTCAGTGCGGAGATTGCCGCCTCGTTGGTGGTGTCCACCGAATACGCCGCGTAGGCGTAGCTCTCCAACGTCTCGTAGAGGTCGTCGGCGATGTTGACCTTCGTGATCGCCCGTAGAAGCCAATTCACCGGATCGGTGGCGCGCAAGGACGCATCGGCGATCACGTCCCGGGCGGCTTGTATCTCCTGGGTGAGGCGGGAGAGGTCGCGGGTGAACTCCGAAGAGTCCAGCCCGGGATAGATGGAAGTGAGATCCCACCGCGGGATCGAACCCGCAGGGGATGAAGCGTCCGACGCCATCTCAGACGATCCACTCCGCGTTGGGATCATCCCAGGAGACGATTTCCGCCGGGGTAAAGAACAGACCGATTTCCCGTTCCGCGCTTTCCGGCGAGTCTGAGGCGTGAATGATATTCTTGGTGGTAACCGAGGCGAAGTCTCCGCGGATCGTCCCGGGCTGGGCCTGATCCACCTTGGTAGCTCCCGCCAACAGCCGCACCCGGCTGATCGCATCCTCACCGGCCACCACCATCGCAACAACCGGACCGGAGGTGATGTAACCGATCAGATCTCGGAAGAACGGTTTCCCATCGTGCTCGGCGTAGTGCCGTTTCGCCGTGTCCTCAGGAATGCGCATCATCTTGAGCCCGATCACCTGAAGTCCCTTGCGCTCCAGGCGCCCAATAATCTCGCCCACCAGCCGGCGTTGGAGTACGCCGGGTTTGAGCATTACATATGTGTGTTCTTGTGCCATGGGCGGCATTATGGCCGGGGGTAGGCTCCCATGACAACGGCCCACCCCCATGTCTACCGGGCGCGTCTGCCCGGCGCATCTTTCAGCGTCGGGTCGATCAGCACCTCGGCTCAGTACCCCCGGCAGTTCGACACGGCATAGACATCATACCGGAGCACCTCTTCCCGGTGGTCGAGTGAGGTTCGATTTCGGGAGCTGGTATCGTGAACGATGGGCTCGCCTCGTTCGTCGAATCCGGCTACGTTCACGGTATGTTCGTATTCGTCGATCGTGCCGTCGGGATTGGTGCGATACGTTCTGATCCGGGCGGTGGCGGCATACTGTTGCACGGTATCATCCTCGATGGCGGCGGCAACTTGGGTCATATCCACGGTACGCGGATCAAAAGACACGGTCTCAATATGGTGCCCGGTGGCGGCCTGCAGAATCTCCGCCGTGTCCCTGGTTGACAGGAGGTTGCCGTCTCGAAAAAACCCGTCCCGGGCGTACCAGTTCAGCGTTCCCGGGTTTGAGGTACGTTCGCCGTTGATCGTGTTAATCATGTTGGAAACTCCCGTGAGCACGCATCCGGAGCTCCCTACGGTAGCGATACCACGATTTCCCAGCTGTTCATCGTTCCACCAGCCCTGCTGCTGAAAGTGGGTGTGACCGGCCTGAATCGGAATGAATCGCAGTCCCTCAATGTCTAAAAAATTCACCGGGTCTCCGGCGGCATAATCGAACCAGTCTACATGGTGAAGCGCGGGATCCATCGCCGTGAACGCCCCCATTTCCGGGAGGTAACTCCGTTCCACTCCCCACAGCGCCGGGGTGCCCGGGAGATGCATCATACCATATACGATACGGTCGTAGGGTATCGCCGCTGGAAACCGCACTCCCCTGTCGGGAGGGACAAGTCCCTGGGGCTCAACCTCCGGCAATACGCTGGACCACGGTGTGTACTGCACGGCACCGGTGGTTCGGTCTACCCGAACCACACCGCGAGTTGTGGCGCGGAGATCGGTAAACGGCAGGTAGATCGCATCCTGATCAACAACATAAAGGAGTCGACCGTTCCGTGACACCTCCAGGCAACTCTCGGATTGAGAGGGTGACGGGGTACCCCCGCTGCCGGCTCGGTATCGGGGTATCCTAGGTGTGGTGATATCTTCATGGACCGTCCAACTTCGCACAACCAGCGGCCCCAGCCGGCTCTCGTAACGGGAGGTCGCGGCGGTCCAGCGCTGTCCCCGCTTGGAGTTGATGACCACCGCGGGATCTCCGGTAGCATCGCGGATCACCGTCCAGGATTCGCCGTCGGCAGTCGTGATTCCCTGCGGCCGACCGGATGTCTCGTCATAGGTGAGGGATGTGCCGTCAAGCCGGGTGACACGACCGGCGGAATCTCGTTGAACGGATGTAGGTGATGAGTCGTGCAGATCATGACGATTGATCGTCTGCGGGGGATCCGGCGGCGTTACTGAAACGCCGGTGGAACGCCAACTCTCCGAGATCTTGCGAGCTACCTCCGGCGAGACAGATGTAATAACCCCTCCGGCTCCTCCCGAGGAGGCCACCAGACGGCCGCCGCGATCGTAGTGAAACGTCTGCGCGTGGCCGTCGATTCGCTGTTCAGCGATAACCTGCCCGTAGGCGTTGCGCACGCCGGCGATGGCGTCGATGATATCCGTAAAGCCCGACCTGCTGGTGCGGGCAAGGGAGCCGAAAAAGGCGGCGCCCTCCGCTCCGTGGTGATAGCTCACCCTCAGGAGATCATTGAGCTCCACAGCGTTAACGCGGGCGGTAATCGTGAACTCGCCGTCAATCACCATTTCAGTCTCCGTGTCCCCATCGCGAATCTCCACGGATGATCCCGCTGTGGCGACGGTTGCCCCCTGCCGGTGAGGCCGGACATCGATTGACTGGGCGGTTGCCTGTTCTGAGCCGGCAATCCGCGTCTCGGTGTCCACCACGCGGCCGGCGTTATCGAGGGTTCGGCGTATGTCTATCCGCGGCGCATCGGACAACTCGATCGTTTCGGCGGTAATCACCCCATAGGGATCAGCGATGATCTCTCGCCGCGCTCCGGTGGTCTCAACTGACACGCGCCGCCGGATCTCATCAACCACGTACCGTCGTGGGTCCAGACCGGACACGTGGTAGGTATCCACATGGCCACCGGAATAGGAATAGCGATGCTCGACCGTGGCATCCCCGGCGGTGACCGCCACCGAAGCGGGGAGGCCCGGGGCGAACCAGCGCACCGCGGCGATTTCTCCGCTCTCCGAGGAGATCCGTCGCGGAGCGCCTCCGCGTGTCTGTTCCACCTGGTACGCCGGATCCTCACCGCGGGAATAGGCGATCTCCTGCTCGGGAATCACTACCTCCCGGCGTTCGGCGTATCCCAGAAGCCGATATTCCTCGATGCCCGGTGCCGGATACGCCGCCGCGTAGATCGTTCCTCCCTCACGAGTCCATTGTTCTACCAGTCGATCCCGCTGATCGAAGAAGAGTTTGCTGATTGGCGATCCCTCACGGTTGTTGGTCTCGATTCGGTACTGCCCGGACTCGCCGGGAATTCGGTGGACAGTGCCACGGGAGGAGCGTTCCTCTACCACAGATCCGCGTGCATCCCGGCGATACCGACGAAACGTGCCGTCACTACGCGTCTCCTCAACCCAATCGCCCTCGTAGGTCCACTGTACCTGGTAGCCGTCGCCGGCGGTATAGCTGAGCGGGCGGTGCCACCGGTCGCGCGTCTCGGTGTGGATCGCGCCGCGACGATCGGTGAAGATGCGAGTACGACCGCCATCGGCGTAAGACCACGACTCGCTGGTGCCGTCGGGGAAATGAACCGCCTGGAGGCGTCCGAAACGATCCCGATCCTCGGTGCGGATCATCGTGCCATCCCGGGAGGTTGTCGTTTGCCCCGCCTGGTGGCGATAGACCACCGTTTCTCCCGATGCGGTGTGCACCCGGCGTGGTCGTCCAGCGGCATCCACTTCGATATCGATCGTCCGCCCCTCCGGTGTGTTCACCTCTACCCGTCCACCTGGGCGAACCATCCGCCGTTGTTGGGATCCGTCGGCGTAGCGGTACCCGATATGCCGTCCGTGATCGTTGTATACCAACTCAACCACGCCCTGCTCGGTGGAGCTCATTGTCACCAGACGTCCATCGCCGGCATAGGCGAAGGTTCGGTGCCGTTCGCCGGAGGATTCGGTGATCACCGTTGGTCGGCCGTGTCGGTCGTAGGTGACGCGCCATCGGGACCCGTCGCGATGAGTGAGTGCAACCAAGCGGCCCGCGGGAGAGCGCTCCATCCGCTCTTCGGTGCCGTCATGGAACCGGCGGCGCAGGAGATGACCCACCGGGTCGTACTCCCGCTCTTCGAGAAGCGAGCCGTTACGGCGGATCTCCGCCACGTTGCCGGAAGCGTCATATCCATAACGCACCACACCCTCCGCGGTGGTACGGGATATCAACCGC
Organism: uncultured Spirochaeta sp.; assembly: GCA_964575075.1. Taxonomy (GTDB): domain Bacteria; phylum Spirochaetota; class Spirochaetia; order DSM-27196; family Alkalispirochaetaceae; genus Alkalispirochaeta. Next base: position 12,935 of record CAZNRF010000007.1, read on the forward strand.
CCGGCTCCATCAAACTCGCGATTCACCGTGGGGATACCGTCTACTTCGATCTGGAGCTCCCGACCAAGGTCATCGTAGCGGCGCACCACCCGGCGTCCATCACTGCGGGCAATCTCGATCGGATTTCCCCGGTCATCGGTGCGAACGCGTGCCAGAGCGCCGCGCCGGGACGAAATATCGACTGTCTCATCCTGACCTGAAGCGAAAAACACCGATTCTCCGGTAGCATCGGTCTGTTCCGCGATACTCCCGTCATCGGCGTAGCGGTAGCCGGCGATCGTTCCCCGGTCGCTTTCCTCCCGGACGATACGGCCCCGGGAGTCACGGGTTACCCGTTTCCACGTTCCGTCCGCCCACTCTACCGCTCGGCGGGCACCGCGCTCATCATAGGTGTGGCGCGCCCCTCCGCCGCGATTATCACTCCAGGAGATGAGGCGACCGTGCTCGTCGTACTCGAACCACCGGTGTAACCCCGAAGGAAAGCGTACGGACTGCACGCGGTGTTCCGCGAGGTGGTAGCGCGTTTCGTATCCGTCGGGGTCGATATAAATATGCCGATGACCCGGCTCGTACCGCATGCGCTCTACGGCGCCGGTGCTCTGGCGTACTGCGGTTACCCGGCGCTCCGGACCGTCCTCCCGCGCGATCGCGGTCCAGCTGCCGTCGGCGCGTTCAACGCGGGTGAGTAGGCCATGCTGGTATTCGAAATCGAGGGTCCCCCGTGGTCCTGAAATCACTTGAACAGTTGCCCCGTCCATGCGTACGGTGGTCGGCTCCATCTCGGGAAGATCGATGACACACGCTGAGTCGCTCCAGGTAAACGTAGCGCGGGAGGAGCCCGTTTCGTCACGGATCGACTTGATCCTCCCCTGGGAGTCTCGCGAGAAGATCAACGCATGACCGGCGGCGTCTTCAATTCGTATCAGATGACCCCGTTCATCAAAATGGCGCTGAGTTCCCGACGGTTCCCGGATGTGCTTGCCGCCGGAAGTGCCCGGAAATAAATCGTGCCAGGGAAGGGTAGGCGCGGTGATCGGATCATCCGGGTCGTGGTGCGAGTCCTCGGGCGCGAAGGTGTGCAACGTGCCGTGGCCGTCGAAGTATGCCGTAGCGCGACTCCCGATCTCGAATTCTTGAGCAGTTGCACCCGCTGGGAGACAGTCGGTCTGCGTCGTTCGTTCATCGTCGTATCGGCTGCGGGTTTGGGTATACCGCGTTTCTGCCTCGTCCAGAACTGTGTCGGAATTGGCCAGGGCGGCACGACCGCTGTCCCACGCCGTGAGAAATTCGAGGCTTCCCGAAAAGCGCGACATCTCCTCCGTGCTGACCGCGATGAGCTCTTCCACCTCCTGTACCGCTTCATCGACCACCGGTTCCATCACCGGGTCACCGGCGGCCCGAACCGCGAGGTCCGCGAGGGCTTCCCTGAGTTGTGAGTAGACCTCCATAGCGGCGCTCCACTCCTCCATCAGCACGGTGAGCTCCCCTTCAGCGCCGCCGACGGTGTCAGTTTTCCCGAAGGTGTCGCGGTACGCGGCGGAGAGCTCCGCCCGGCTCTCCTCGATTTCCTGCCGCAACTGGTGGAGCACCGGTTCCATGGCGGGAAGGGGCCGCACTCCCGGGATCGTGCGCTGCGCCGGTTCCCACCACCATCCCGCGCCGAAATCGGACCGCTCCGCCCGGGCACCATCATACCGCAGCGTGAGATCCACGGAGATCTCCCAATGACGAATCACCGGGAGAGGAACCTCAAACGTGAATTGGCCGTCGCTGATGCGAATGGGGTCCCCAACCTCCCGGGCGGTCTCCCGGCCGAACCGCTCCCGGAGGGCGTGCTGGCGTTCATTCAATCGGTACTGTACACCGGTGTACACCTCCTCGCCGGTCTGAATAAACGATTGGGTAGCGGCGTGCGTCGCCGAGGGAACGCCCGAGGCTGCGGAAAACGCGTCGTTTGACCGCTGATAGTCTGCGGCCAGAGATGCTGCGGCCATATCCGCATCAAACCGACGACACACCTCCCGCGTATCTTCGAGTTCTTGAAGAATACCCTCGGTGGCCTCCGCAACCGCGTCCCGTTCGACCTCCAATGGGGACGGCTCGGAAGTCGCGTCATCGGCGTCGTTGTCGCTGCTGTTGTCGCCGCTATCGTTGCTGCCGCTATCGTCGCTGTCGCTATCGTCGCTGTCGTCGTCGCTGCCGCTGCCGCCGCTATCGTCGCTGTCGCCGTCGTCGCCTCTGTCGTCGTCGTCGTCGTCGTCGCTGCCGCTGCTGCCGCTATCGTCGCTGTCGTCGCTGTCATTGCTGCTGCCGTTATCGTCGCTGTCGCCGTCGTCATCAGATGGGAGACCTCCTCCCGCTCCGCCTTGGTAGTTCATCGCCGGGATCACTTCCGCGGCCCACGGCGGTTCCGGCGTGCCCCAATCGATCGGTGGTGCGGAGAGGGTTCGAGTTTGGAGCGGCACGTATCCATCGCCCGTTCGGGCCGCGACGGGGGGTGCCACGAGGACCGGGCTCAACATAGCCATGAGCAGCGCTGCGCATAGCGTTCCGAGGTATGGTGTGCGTTTCACGAGACGTTCCTTCACATAATCTGGAATCCGTCTGAATCAGAACCGGTGGTACCAGAGCCGATACAGAAATCCGCGTCGCTGCTGATAGTCCGGCGCCCAATGAAGGGTTTGAAACTCAGAGGATAGCTGAGAGGGCGCTGCGTTGGTTGCGTAGTCCCCACGGTGTCCGGTGGGAACACCGTGTTCATTTACATCGGTGAGATATAACAGCATCTGATTCAACGGGGATGGTGGTTCGTCCAGCTGTTCCGCTGGTTCCGACGCGCGGTTCAACTTCAACGCCTCCTCCAGATCACCCAGGGAAATCCAGCTCATGCCGGGCGTTCCGGCGGTGACCGCCCGATCCACCAACTGTGCTTTCAGATCCTGTTGGCGCTGCATAGACTCCACGTGATCTATACCGGCGTCGGAGACGGCCCGAACCGCGACGGGTAGGGACCGTACATGTTCCGGCGCGAGATGGACCCCGTGTTCACCGCCCTCGGTGGTAACCGCCGCGGCGATGCGTCGGGCAAAGGCATCCGCGGTACCCGGGGTTCCGGGATCGGCGAGGGTGCGATAATCGAGGCCCTCCTCGGATATCTCGCCGGCGGCGCAGACGACGTGCACATCACGCGTTGCCAACCCGGTGATCCATTCACTCGTGGCGGTCCATGATCCATCGGCAACCACCACCTGCGAGGAGGGGGCTGTGTCCCGGAGGGTGAACGCGCCGGCCAATGTGGTGGCGGTAAGCGTCTCATCCGGTGCGTCCGTCCGATACCCGAACCCCCGCCAGTCCCGCCCGTGGCCACTGAGAAACAGCGCCTCATTCTCGGCGGGAAAGTATGTTGCTACCGCTTCCAACAGGGTTGCCAGGTCCTCCGGATCGGTGATGTCAGACCCTTGGAGGTTGGGCAGTGTGAGCGTGCGCGCCCGGCGTTTTTCGAAAAAGGTGATCTTCCCCTCCGTGATATGCGAATCTCGGATGACCACTCGGTGCGTCGTTCCCGCGGTAAACCGAGCCTCCCGGAGCTCATCGATGTCCGCCGTAAGGTGTGAGGCGTCGGGGCTGCGATCGAACACGATCATGACCATACGCCAGGGTTGCATACTCAACGTAGCCGACTCGTCCGTCGAAGTCCTGGGGCCGTCCGGCACGGCGCACCCGACGGCGACGAAGATACAGATCAGACCTACAGTCACCCGTGGACCCACCGCCACGACCAGGAGCCGGAGTCTCTCGTTGCGGTTCATCGAGCTTCCTCCACAGGGTAGCCGTATTCGATCACGCCCGACGGCGTTCCGGTATCAAAGTGAAAGTCGTGAAAGGTGATCTCCTGCAACGATAGTCCATCCGGCGGCGTTACCGGCAGAGGACAATCGAACGTCATCGTGTGAACGGTTCGTGTGCGAGCCTCCAGAGGCTCATCTACTACGAACGCCACCGGAGTCGGCACCCGCGTCTCCTCCGGTGAGCTCTCCCCCGCGGCTTGAGCGGAGATCCGGTACCGTTTCAGCTGGGACCTGCCGCTGTTGAAGATCGGAATCTCAAGGGTGTAGCGTTCGGGTACCAGTTCAGCCCGGGTGAGCGTGAGCTCTCCCAGGGTAACCGGAGGCTCCACCGGTGGTTCGCCGCACCCCGATAGTGAGCAGAGAATCGCGGCCACTGCGACCCAGAACCTCGATCCCCACCACGAACGGTCGCGTCTCATGGTTTAATCCCCGAGTGCCCCTCGGAGTGCTGCTCGGCAGTTGCCGAGACCGCCCGCAGAAGGAGCTGGGTGCGCCGATCCTCCGGGGCGGCAGACTCCAGCCGTCGGGCGATGTCGCCGGCAGCGTCCACTGCGGACTCCTCGAGGTAGGTGATCGCCTGGTCCACCAACGCTCCGATGGAGGGGATCTGTACCCGCAGAAACTGCGTCCGCGACTGGATCTGTACCGAAGAGCGGTGCGGCTCGTGGTTAGGCGCGGTCACCTCCAATGCGTGCGATCCCGGCGCCACCCCTTCCATTCTGAATCGTCCGAAGGTGTCGCTCACTGCTTGCTGCCGGGAGATTCGTATCAGAGCTCCCGGCACCGGTTGACCCACGTCGTCGTACACTGCGCCGGATATCCGGGTTCGGTTGAAATCCGTAGACTGCTGGGTCCGGCAGCCGGGTAGCAGGGTCAGTACCAGCGCGAGGCTGGTGTAGGCGATCACGGATCGCCGACAGCGCCCGACAGGCGTACGTCTCCAGGGAAGCTCCATCACGGCGAGAGCTCCAAAGAGAGCACATCGTGCCGACGAACCCAGCGGTAGGTATCTCCCTGACGGAAGCGAACCGAGCCGGACCCTCCGCTCAGGATATCGTGAACCGGTCCTCCCGCGGGCCCCTCAGGATCCGCCGCGTCCTCAACCTCGGCGGTATTGCGGGTGTTTGGCGAGCTTCCATGTAACAGGCGTGCCAGCTCCGCTTCCCCCTCCCGATCCGGCATCTGATCAGAAGTACCGTCGTCGCCACCCGCAACTGAGGCCTCAATGATCCACTCATCTCCTGGACCGGCGGTCAGGGAGAAATCCATCACGTGAGAGTTGGAACTCAAATATGCCAGCACCCGAGCGGCACGGTGAGCGTTGCTCTCCCACCGAAGCCTCCACGATGGGTCCTCCCGGTTGGGGATTCGCGACCATTCACTGAGATCCTCAACGGCGGGTAGACGCTCCGGCAGTGTGGAGACCGCCGGCGCCTGCTCGTCGAGGGGTGGTTCCGCAGTGATTTCGCGTTCCGCCGGAGGCGAGGTGTCATCTGGGGACTCGGCCGATAGGTCGGCTGAGTTGAAACGGAGATACACGGATCCGATAAAAATAAGGCCCGCCAGTGCGAATGGCCCCAACCAGGTGATGCTGCGTCGACTCATCTTGTTCCCTCCAATGAAACAGTGGTGTGGTTATCTCGGTGTTGTACCGATACTTCGATTTCAGGATAGGTTTCCGCCAGCAGTAGCGGGCTCACTCGTGGCTCTGACGTGTGCAGTTCCCAGCGGTAGTGATCGCGTCCGGCGGAGAAAGAGCGGATCTGAAGGTCCGGCAAGCGGCGGCCGGCGGCGCGCAGTACCGGAAACGGTGACCACCCCTCCGGCGGCGATGTACTGGACGCAACCGTGTTGTTCAGGTGACCGGGAGCGATACCCGCGGAGGGCTCGCTCTGCCCGAAGGTATCCGGGATCGCCTGGACGCCAACGGCTGCCAGCGCCAGTACCGCGGTGGCTATCCGAGCACGATGAGGTTCAGATTTCCGGTGACCTCCGCGGGCTGCGGATAGCTCCCGCGGAGAGAAGCTGGGCGTTGGTGCCGGGGCGCCGCCGGGCTCATCGCCGATGGTGGACCAGCACGCCACCAGACGGCGACGGCGAAAATGGTAGTAGTCGTAACCGCGGGGTGTACCAAAGCGGTATGTAGCGTCCCCGGGGGCCAGTAACCGTCGCGCACGGGTGCTTCGGGCTATCGCCAAGGCCGGTACCGGTCGGTCTGCGGCGGCTCCGGACAGCCCCGGAGGCGTTACCAACACCGCCCCGATCGCGCCGGCCCGGTCGATCCGACATCCCGTGAGGTCAAAAGGGTAGCACCGCCTGATCGTCTCCCGTTCCACCCGGCGATGGAGGAGTCGTCGCGAGGGGACGGGAATCACCATCGTCTCCCACAGGGCACGCCATTCTATCGTGGCTCCGTCACGCCGTTTCATCGTTCCGGCACCTCCACGTGACATACCGAGTCCTCCACCCGAAAGGTGAGAGACGGGAACTGGGGTTCCAGGCGATTCTTGATCTCTCCTGGTGCGTATCCTTCGTCTGCAAGGCGGAGCACCGCTGCGGCAGCTACCGCCCGGGTCGCCTGGTCGTTGAGGCGATCCCCCGCCTCCGCGCCGGCGCTCATCGCCGCAGCGATCGTCGTACCGAGAGGTACTGCCACCAGCGAGGCGATGGACAGAACCAACAGCGCCTCCAAAAGGAGCCATCCCGACAGCCCACCTCGCCTGGGTGTCATCGCCGGGTCTCCTGCGAGTAGGACAGCGCATAGGACGATCTCTCCTCATCGGGGCCGCGGTACTCGTACGCCGCTCCCCAGGGGTCGGAGGGTATCTCACCGTGGATGTAGGGACCCCGCCATTGGCGGGGCACCGGTGAGAGGGTAGGAACCTCATGTAATGCCCTCAGTCCTTGCTCGGTTGTGGGGTACCCGCCGGTATCGATCGCGTAGCTCTCGAGGGCCAGGCGAAACACGGAAATCTGTTGTTCCGCCGAGAGGTGTCGCGCCCGTGTGATCTGTTCGATCCCCACAAACCCCACCGTCCCGGAGAGCAAAAACACGATCGCCATCGCTACCAGAACTTCCGCCAGCGTCCATCCCGAGAGTCGGGAGACGCGCCATATCGCGTATTTCATGGTGTAAACCTCTCCAAGTGCATATGCAGCGCCGGGCGAACAATGCGAACCACCACCCACGCCACCACCGACCCGGCGACCAGAATCCCCGCAGGCTGAGCGAGGCGGAGACGAACCGAAAGGTGACGCAGATGGGTTTCGGTGGCGTTCTTCAGGTATCGTGCCAGCAGTTGTTCCAGCTCAGCCTCATTGGCAGCCTCGCTGAGAAGCTCCGTCATCGCGTGCGGACACCCGAGACGGGCCAAGAGCTCCTCGGGGTCGGTGCCACGGGCGATACCGTGAGCGAGGGCCCCTCGCGGGACATACTCAACGGGCGCGTTTACCGGTATCAGCGCCGTTGACAAGGGCAATCCCTCCTCCAAGCGGGCCCGCACAGCGCCCCAATAGCGGAGCCAGCGCAGTTGGTGTTGTTGGCGCTGCACATACCGCAGCACCTCCGGTGTTCCGGCGATCAGAACCGCCGCCACCATCACCGCGTCTCGCATCAGGGCGGGGCGAATCGGCGGAATCCGGAAGGAGGAGCTTCCGACAACGACGAGGGCAAAGATCACCGCTCCCACGATGACGATCGCCGGGTATATGCCCGTTTCTGCCGCTGCCCGGAGCATGAGCGCTCGGCGCCGGGCGTGGAAGTCGTTCATGATTTCTCTATCCATGGGTCGTTCCCCTCCAGGGGTCTGGATGAAGGCGGACGTCGAGGCGACGCTCCTGAGCGCGGAGCTGCTGACACACCACCAGGTCGGTGTGTACCGCGAGGAGATCGCTGGGAACTCCCAGTTGCACCATCCGGGCTCGTACCGTCGGTAGGTCCCCGGCATGAACGCTGCTGACCACCTGGTGACCGGTGAGGAGCGCCTGCGCCAGCTGTGCTCCATGGTCGGCGCTCCGCGTCTCTCCCAGAACGATCAGGTCCGGGTCCTGGCGCATCGCCGCGGCGATCAGTTCCGGCCCGATCGACCCATCGCGCTCGATCTGTACGATCCGCGGAAGGCGGTACTCCACCGGGTCTTCCAGCGTTATGATCTTCCTGCCGGTATCCGACACCACCGACAGAAATGAGGCGATTCCGGTGGTCTTTCCACTTCCGGTGGGTCCCGCGAACAGTACGAGCCCCGATCCTCGATGCAATGTGTGCAAGATGGTGCGCATCGCCGCGGGGGTATACCCTAGCGCCGGGGGATATGGAACGGCTCGCGCCAGAATCCGGATCGCTACAACCCGCTCACTTTCTCGCCGATCCGTGGCGGTGCCGACCACCGCAGCGCGAAAACGCTGGTGGGGAAACCACGGCACCCGGAGCATCGCGTTCTGCGGACTCGTGCGGTCCAGGAGGTCCATCCCGGCGAGCGTCATAATGCGTTGCACCACCCGGTCCGCTACCGCTGCCGGCACCTGAGTGAGGGGATGGATGGTGCCCTGCACCCGGATCGTCACCATCCAGGACATTCGGGTAGCGGGCCAGAACGAGATGTCCGAGGCGTCGGCATCAACCGCGGCGGCGAGGATCCGCCGGAGCAGGGCGTCCTCGGGGCTCAGATTTCGCAATCGATCTCGCTCGATCGCGTCGTTCCGAGAGGTGCCGGCGACGGAGCCGCCTATCTCAGAGGGCATCACCGCCGTTGGACGCTCCCGGCCGGTTGCCACCAGCGTCACCGCATCGTGTTCTCCCACCCGGTGGAAGACCAGTTGCTTCCCATGCACGGAGTGCAGGGTGCGCCGGAGTTTCGGAGGTACCTCCCGCCAATGAACCAGGTGCACCTCGTAATCAGTTTCCCGCAGAAATGCCACCCCGGTGGCCCGGGAGAACTCGGAACGATACAGCGGACTGCTGAGAACTTGGTTCATCGGTTGCCTCCCCTGACCAACTCATTCAGCCGCTGGATCTGCCGCTGTACGTGAATTTCAGCAGTGGGAGGTACCTCGGGAAACGCGGAAAGATACAGGACCAGCTCGTTCTCTTCGGAGTGGTGATCGTATCGGTTAATGATCCTGCGCAGTACGGGAATACGACCAAGCAGGGGAAAGCGGTGTTCAGAAGAACTCTCCTCCTGCTGGAGAAGCCCGCCAATGATGACCGGTTCGCCCGGATGAACCCGTACGGTGCTCTCCACCACCCGTTGGGACGTGGGAGGAGGGTTGCCGTTTCGGCTCACATCGGCTCCCTGTCGCGAGAGTTCGACCCGAATGTCCACGGTAATGGACCGATCGTCATGGAGGAATCCCGTCACTTCTACGGCGAGGCCGCTGTTGATCTCTCGGACGACCGATCTCCAGGAGGACTCATCCTCTTCCCCCAAAACATCGCGGTACCGGAAGGTGCTGCTGTTCTCGAGACGGGCGGTTTCCCGGTGTACCGCCTTGAGGCTCGTGTCCAGCACCAGCTGCGCCCGATTCTCCGCGAGTTCATCACTGATCGCCACCGCCGCCTGGTAACCGAGGCGGGATATCACATCGAACTGGAGTTCCAGCACGCCGCTAAACCCCCCGGAGCCGGTGATCGGCGCCGCGTGCACCGCAACCTCCGGGGTGTGTTCCGCGAAGAAATCGACGCCATGTTGTACAGCCTGACCCGATTGGTACTGAATAATGCACAGATCGAACCGAAGCTGCCGCGGCGGTTGATCAACATCCCGGAGGTACTGCTGCACCGCCGCGTGGGTCGCCGGCGGACCAACCAGGGTGATCGCTGTTCCGTCGGCGGTAACGGCAGCTTGACTATCGGCATAATGCGCGGAGACAAAGTCCAGAATCTCCTGAGGGTCGGCGAAACGGCAGCGATACCGATGGCGCGAATCCCCTCGGTCCCAGCGGCGGGCGGCGGCGTGCAACGCCTCCACCCGATCCGGCGCAACCCACCCGAGAATCGCCTCACGTCCCCGCAGGACGCGCAACTCGGTTTGCTCAAACTCAAAGGACAGCGCCTCCACGATCGCCGCGGCGTCACCGGTTCGCGGTCGATATTCAAACAGTCGGAGGTCCCTCCGAGACGAACGGAGCACCTCGGCGAGCTCCTCCGCCGTTGACAGGGACTCCTCCATGCCCGAGATCAGGATGCCCCGGTCGGTGGTGGCGCTGATTGACAGATCACGCACGGTGGCGAGGGCCGCGGTCAGCGCCTCCTGATACCGTTCGGCGATCGAGAGAAATCGGGTGTGGAAAAACGGACTCAGTGCTCCCGAGTCAAATCCGTCCGCGACATACAACGTATCGTTCTCGCGGTACAGTCGTACGTCGAGAGCCATGGCCACCCTCCTCGGCAGCGCTTCATGGTCCGGAGCGGAGATCTCCAGGGACGACACCGTCGAGGTGAGGTCTCCGGCGATAACGAGGGACAGGTTCAAGAAGTCCGCCACCTCCCGGAGTACCGCATCCCGTGGCGCACCGGTGGCGCTCAGGATCGCCCCCGCCGGGAGATCGTCCTCTATCATGACCGCGCCGCGGGGACGGCGTGGAGCCGATTGGCGCGACTCGGAGCTGTCCTCCAGATACAACACCCCGTCTTCTTCATGGGTACTGAGCTCTACGGCCGTGGCCAATCGGTGAAGGAGTTGGCGTGGTGAATCCGCCTCTACGGTTATGTCTACCGGCCGATGCTCCCCGGCGGGCACACTCACCGACACGCCCCCCCTTCGAGCGATGCGACCAATCACCGCCGGGAGGGCCGCGCCACGGCTCTCGCCGTGCCACAACCCTTCTTCGGTTTGGTGAACGCGAATACGACTTACGTGCCACACCCCCTGGCGATCTTCCACGAAGAGCCCCGCCGCCTCGGCGATCTGATGTATCGCACCTTCCGGAGAGGCGTCGTGGATAACCAGGGACACCTCGCCGCTGACGGTAGCATCGGGAACGATTGAAATACC
>CAZNRF010000008.1:0-23447 GCA_964575075.1 uncultured Spirochaeta sp.
CAGTCGCGTCTATCGAGGGTATTCATGGCATGGCAGGCTGCTCGTTTGACGAAGATGAGCGGTACGTCGTGGGTGAGCGTGGCCGCATTCTGGTGAACGACTACATGCAATCGGTGGATCGCCCGGATGTCTATCTCTGTGGCGATATCCTGTGGTATGTCGAAGAAGAGCACGTCGTTCCCCAGGTTGTTGAGACGGCGCTTCAGACCGGCGAGACGGCGGCAAAGAACATCATTGCCGACATTGAAAACAAGGATAAAGAAGCGTTCAAGTCGAACTACCACGGATTCATGGTATCGGTGGGGAGCAAGTACGGCGTTGCTCATGTTGTTGGAACCTCCGTATCCGGCTTCATGGCGCTGGGGATCAAGCATTTGATCAACTTGCACTACTTGTTCGGTCTTGCCGGCGTCAACGCGGTGTGGGAATACATCAGTGAAGAGTTCCTGAACATCAAGGACCGGCGGTCGATGTTCGGGGGGCACTTTGCATGGAAGATCCCCGTATACTGGGCGCTCCCGTTGCGCGTTTTCCTCGGTGCGAAGTGGCTGGCCGAAGGAATTAAGCACATCGGTGACGGATGGCTCAATCCGGGAGATGGCGGGATTTTCAATCCTGACGCCGACGCGATCCTGCTTCCCGGCGTTGAACTGGCGGATGCTGCAAGCGCCGCTACCGAGTGGGAATCCGGGGGAGAAGGTGCCGGTGAGGCGGCAAGTGCCTACGGCGAGCCCCTCATCGAGGCGATCGCTCCGTATACGTGGTTTGCTGAAAACGTACTGAGCAACGCCCCGGCGCTCGCATTTTTGCTGCAGGCGGGTGTTGTTGCTGCTCAGGTAGCGATCGGTCTGGCGTTGATCGGTGGATTGCTCACCTTCCCCGCGGCGGTAGTCTCCATTGGCTTTGGCCTCATGTTCATCGCCTCTGGTTGGGGAAACCCAGAGCTGCTGTGGTACATTGCGGCATCAATCGTGATGCTTGGCGGTGCCGGGCGCGGGTTCGGATTGGACCACTGGGTCATGCCCTGGCTCAAGAAATGGTGGAATAAGCGAGGTATCGCCAAGAAGACGTACCTCTACACCGGTGAGCCCCGCGACAAATGACGTGGGCGGAGTTCCCTGAGATTCGTCGGGAGCTGGATCGCGTTCAATCGGTAATCCTTGAAGAGGTTTCGCGTCCCGGGGGCTCGCTTTCCCGGGGCTTGCGAGACTTGGCTACTCGTGATGCCAAGCTTCTCCGACCGGCGTTTACTATCATTGCCGCACGCGTCCAGACCGGTGGCGCCGCAGCCTCCGACCGCGTGATTCGTATTGCTGCGGCGATCGAGCTGTTGCACATCGCCTCGCTCATCCATGACGACATCGTGGATGAATCGGACTCTCGGCGGGGTGGAGCCTCGCTGCACGTGCAGTATGGGAGTCGTCAGGCGGTACTGATGGGAGACTATCTGTTCTCCCGGTGCTTTTCGCTTGTAGCGGATCATGCACAGCCGGAAAACGCGGTGCTTCTCAGTGCTGCGGTGAGCCATATCATCACATCGGAAATTTCCGAGACCAACGGTGGTGAGGATTCCGGGTTCTCGGTACGGAAATACTTGCACCGAATCGTTGGTAAGACTGCGGTTCTGTTTGCCTTGAGCTTTCATTTCGGTGCGTCTGAGGCGTGTGAAGGCGACTGTGATCAGCGTACGGTTGAGATCTTGCGGCGTGTTGGGTACAACATCGGCGTCGGATTCCAGATCATCGACGATCTCCTCGATCTCTTCGGCAGCAGTCGGCGCACCGGTAAGCCTGGCGGTACGGATATCCGGCAGGGCATTCTTACCTTGCCGATTATACTCGCGGCCAATTCATCACAACGGTCTCGGCTCATTCGTGTCCTTCAAAAGATTGGAACCAATGGCCGCCGTCCGAACCGCATTATGCGGTTCTGGCACGACCGTGCGGTCGAACGTGTTCGCTCGGAAGTTGCCGATGCCGGTGGGAAAGCGGGTGCCAAGGCGGCCGCGGAAGTGTATACCCGCCGCGCGGAACGCGAGATCAATCGACTGCCTGAAAGCCCGGACCAGGTCGTGTTGCGCGAGGTAGCGGAGCGTCTGCTCTCGCGCGCCTCATAGGACGGGGTGGCCGCCGGATCTGCGCGGCCGCTCTGTTGATACTTGATACGTGATACGTGACACGTGATTCGCGATTCGCGTGAGCAGAAAACGCGTCAGATGGTCAGATGCCTTCCAGAAGCAAGGGAATGACCAGCCCCAGCGAGAAAAGCATAAAAACTCTGGATATGGATCTCATGGATAAGCCCTTGGTTTCGTGCGTAAAACCTCTTCGGTGCATCTCTCTGTAGATCGGTATACTCATCACGATCGTAATTGACGCGGTGAATACCGTGATTTGGGGCAGGATTTTCGCCGGAACGAGAGCGAATATCGTGATTCCGGCAGCGGCTCCCAAAAGATAGACAAGTCGTTCGCCCCAGCGCCGTCCCAGGACTATCGAAAGCGTCCGGCGACCGGCGGCGGTATCTCCGGTGATATCGCAGGTGTTGTTGACCGTCAGAATCGATGCCACCATGAGAAGTGAGGGAATCCCGATCAATAGGTCCTCGGTGCTCATACGGTCGGGAACGAGAACGAACACCGTCAGCGTGACCAGTACCCAGCCCAGGAACCCACCGGCAAAGAGGTCTCCGATCGGGGTACGGGAAATCGGTAACGGCCCAGCATTGTAGAGGAATCCTACCAGCATCGACACAGCTCCGATGGGAATTACCCATGGGGTAGCCACATATGCGAGAACGAGTCCGAGCACCACCGCGATCGCGTAGAGGCCAAGGGATACCAGGAGGGCCGGTCCGGCAGCCACCCCCTGGTGCACGAGGACCTTGTCGGTCTCTCTGTTGGTGTCACGTCGGTCAACTGCGAAGTAGTAGTCAAAAAACGTATTAAAGCCGGTGGTGGCCATATCTACTGCGAGAACTGCGGCGAGATAGACGAGCAACACCGAGAGGTCGAGTTGTCCATATCGATAGTATGCGTAGGATGCTCCGATGGAAAAGCCGGATAGACTGACTACTTTCGTCCGAATCTCAACGATTCTGAAAAACTGGCCGAGGGTGATCATACTGAGGGGCTGGAGCGATTCAGGAGAATTGACGCCCACCGAGAAGGCGACGAACTGCTCGCATGAAATCCACGAAACCGGGAGGATAGTGATTAAGCCCTCGACTGGTCATGGTATGCGGGCCGGCGGTGATGCTCACATACCATGTCGTGCCATCGGTGCTGTCCGTCCCCTTATATCGAGGACGCCATTCCCATATTCCGGTGGTGCTGACATCATTGAGGAACTGGCCCCACTGCGCGGAATCAGGTCTGATTTCTTCAGTAGAGTGGAGTTCATATCCCTGCTCAAAGACCTCGTAGGTAATCGTGTCATCCTGAAGCTCAAGCTTGTACGATGGCCCGACGTACCCGCCAACCCACGCTTCAAAAGCATCTGGTTTCTTGATTTTCATCGATTAAAACTCCATTAGTAGGTATTACTAGAATGATAACCGCATTTTGTTGATATATCAAGAGAACGTTTGCATACTCACGCCAGATACAGGGAGAAACCCATAAAAAACGACACGCTTCCGCCGATGACGCACAGGTGCCATAGGGTGTGGCTGAAGGGGAGACGTCGGCCGGCGTAGAACGCGACCCCACCGGTATAGAAAATGGCGCCGGTGAGCATCCAGTAGAGAAACCCGGTGGGTGCCACTTCCAGAAGGGGCCGGATCGCGATCAGCACGGTCCATCCCATGGGAATGTACAAGAGGTCAGTGATGATATGGTGGCTTCGAAAGATAGTAGACTTCAGGACGATCCCGATCAGTGCGAACGTCCATATTATACCGAAAACAATCCAGCCCCAGGTGCCTTGTAACAGCAGGAGCGTAACCGGGGTATAGGTGCCGGCAATCAGGAGATATACAAAGGATTGGTCTACAATGCGAAGATAGTAGCGAATATGAGGAAGCGACGCGAAGCTGTGCACGAGGGCAGACGACATATACAAGAGGATCTGGCTGATGCCGTACACAAGAAAGCTTGCATATTTTACGGGGCTTGGATCCTCGTTCGTGAGCATGATCAGTGCGGTAAGTCCGGCGATTGCCAGCCCCGCGCCGATCGCGTGGGTGATACTGTTGAAGATCTCTTCTATCGCCCCGCCACTCTCGTACTTGATTTCCGACGGCCGTAGTTCCTGTTCCTGAATTGGTTCGCTCATGAGCAAATTTGACCCTTTGCCCATAAGGCTGTCAAGTCGTCACAATGGACGGTACGTGCCGTACATGGTAGCTTTTCGAGGTGGCAACCAAGCATCACGTGGGATACGAGAGTATTCTCGACGCAGCAGAAGATCTTTTTCGTGAACGGGGATTTCAGGCAGTTACGCTTTCCGACGTGGCAGAGGCGGTCGGAATCCGCAAGCCCTCTCTGTATTACCATTTTCCGGATGGGAAGGAGCAGCTGTTCGTTGCGGTTCAACAGCGGATGTTTCAGCGCATTGGCGACCAGCTGGAGCAGGCGATCCAGGCAGCTCCTCCCTCATTGGAACAACAGTTGCAGCACGCCGCCCTCTGGTTTTTCCAACGACCGCCGCTATTCTTGCTCGCAATGATTCACCATGACATGCCGGCGCTCAGTGAGGAGCATCGAAAAGAACTCACGGCGATGAGCTACGGCGTTATAATGCGGCCGCTTGTTCAGGCGGTGGAGGCCGCGGCGGAATCCGGAGAGATTCGGGCGGTAAATCCCCACGTTGTGGCGGGGGGATTCATTTCGCTCCTGGAAGGCACCACCATAGCCGCGCGCGCCGGCTTTGGCGACAACGTGGAGGAGATGATGGTTGCCTCCCTGGATATGGTGATCAACGGGCTTAAGCCGGATTCTCCTGAGAAATGATCCGCACGTCCCTCTGGGGAAATGGAATGCCGATCCCTTCCCGGTCCAGGCGCTCTTTGATCTGCTGATAGAGCTCATGTTGTACGGTCAGAAATTGCTCCCGGGGCGTCCAGAATCGGGCCAGAAGATCGATGGAACTCGCGCCGTGGCCGCTTACGCCCACCACGGGGGCGGGATCGTCCAGAACATGAGGGTGCTTTGCCAGCACCGAGCGAACGGCCTCCAGAGCGGTAGATATGTCGGCATCGTAGCTAATTCCCAGTTGAAGGTCCACGCGGCGCAAGGCGTTTACCGAATAGTTGATGACGGCGGTATTGGCAAGACTCGCGTTGGGAACTACCACCCGCCGATTGTCGGGAGTATCCAGAATCGTGTACAGCACCTGGATCTCCTGGACGGTTCCCATATGGCCGCCGGCCTCCACAAACTGTCCGACCGAAAATGGGCGCGTCGCGAGAATGAGGATCCCTCCGGCGAAATTGGAAAGGGCTCCCTGAAACGCGAGACCAACCGCCAGCCCGGCGGCACCGAGCAACGCGATGAACGATGTCATTTGGATGCCGGCCGTGGAGGCCGCTGCGATGATCGCCAGGATGGAGAGGGTTGCCTTCACGAGGCTGCGTACGAAACTGGTAAGACCAGCATCTACCGAGGCTTTTACCATAACGCGGCGCACCAGCCGGGCGGCGATACCCGCAACCAGGAGTCCCACCAGAAGAATTGCCACAGCCGATGCGAGCTGAGGCAGCAGTGTCTGAAAATCAATCTCAATCATAGTTTGAAGTATATTGCAGGAGTTGACGTCTATGAAACACGCACCGCCGCGGGACATGCAACGATTGATCCTTATTGGAGGTGGCCACGCCCACTTGCAGCTCATCAGCCGTATCCCGGCGCTCGTCTCCCAAAACGTGGAGGTCACCATTATCGACGGGCAGTCCGAACTGTTCTATTCGGGGATGATGCCGGCGGTGGTAGGGGGGCTCGTGACGCTGGACGCGGCGCGGATACCGATCGCGGCTGAGGTACGCCGCCGGGGTGGGAGGTTTGTTCAGGCGCCGGCAACGAAGATCGATCCGGAACGACGCGTGGTAGCGACCGAGCGCGGGGAGTTTGGGTGGGATGTGGCGAGCATCGCGATCGGGAGTCGGGTTCAACCGCCCGTTCCGGTGGCTCCCGAGGCGGTAACGTTCAGTGCAAAGCCGGTGGGTCGGCTCCCGGAACTGGTATCCACCGTCATGGACATGCTGAGATCCCATAGGGGCCGACCGGTCCGGGTGGTGTTTATTGGCGGCGGCGCCTCGGCGGTGGAGCTCTCCGGAAACCTGCTGGAGGGTATTCGCAGACGGAACCCGCGATGGAGCGAACGACTGGAGGTAACGATCGTGACGCGGGGTGCATCGCTGATACCGAAGATGCCGCCGGTAGTGCAAGAGATATGTTATGAATCCCTCACACGGCGCGGTGTTCGGATCCGCTCGGAGATGACGCCCCGGGGGGTGTCCGCAACTGCCGTGGAAGTAGAGGGCGCCACATCACTTCCCGCGGATGTCTCGGTGTTTTGCACCGGACTCTCGGCTCCGTCAGTGATTTCCAGCTCCGGGTTACCTCACCAAGACAGCGGAGAGCTGGTAGTGAGCGACGCCCTGCGCATGACTGAGGCTCCGATCTACGGTGGGGGAGACTGTATCGCCATTGAAGAGCTACAGCTCGACAAGATTGGCGTGCACGCGGTACGGCAAGGTGAGATCCTCGCTCACAACGTGATCCGGGAGCTACTCAACGGCACGGATACGGCGATCCAGCGATATGTGCCCCCCGATGCGCCCCTCTTGATCCTGAATCTGGGAGACGGCACGGGAATACTGGTCAAAGGCACGCGCGTCATCCACGGGCGGATTCCCTACCGGCTGAAAGAGCGAATCGACTGGGCATTTGTCCGCAGTCGCGGGACGCGAATCCGGCCGGCTCTGCAGGGACCGCCACGTCCGGGTCTTCCGCGGTGATCCGGAGATCAGGATCGGTGTGATACCGTGAAGGCCGGAGAGCGGGCGATCATTCCCATCATTCGGTATACCACCTCAGCGGCGGCGTAGTCCCAGGCGTGCTGTCCCGGGATCGGCGCCAGTTCCACGACATCACAGGCGACGATCTCTCGCGCCGCGGCGATCGACTCCAGGATTGAGAGAAACTGATACCACCCGAGACCGCCGGGAACGGGTGTGCCGGTGGCGGGTATAATGGATGGATCGAGGCCGTCCACGTCGATCGTGATGTAGACGCGCTGTGGAAAGGACTCGGGAAGGGTGATCGCTGAAACACCGCCAGGAACGATGGACGCCGCGTCATGGGCGGTGATTTCCGATCCCACATCACGACGGTACCGGATCTCTTCCGGCGATACCGCCCGCACCCCGATCTGAACCAGAGGTAGCCCCAGATCCTGATGAATTCGCCGCGCCACGGTGGCATGGCTGTGGCGCGTGCCCTCGTATTCATTTCGAAGATCCGCATGAGCATCGATCTGGATCACGCCGATCGGTTGGTGGAGCGCTTCTTTCACTCCCCGCACTGCCGGTGCGGATATCGAGTGCTCACCGCCGAGGATGATCGGGATACCACCGCCTCCGGGTCCCTCCCGCACGGCGGTAGCCACCGCCGAGGTGATCCGTGGAAACACCGCGGCGGGCCCCCCGGTACAATCGACGGGTGCATTTGTGTGGATGCCCTCCTCACCGGGAGTACTGCTGCCGTCGAACACTTCAAGCTGGTCCGAGGCACCGAGGATCGCCTGGGGTCCCTTCGCGGTGCCCGCGCCATAGGAAACGGTGTACTCATACGGCACCGGTATGATGTGAAATGCGGCATCGCCCCGGGGGCGCTGGGGAAACTCGCTGCCGAGAAACAGATGATCAGGACCCATGGTTCACTTCCTTTCGTGCGCTCCCCAGGCGAGCGCGAAAATCCTCGTACGAGCTTTCCCGGAGGACGGTACCGGAGCGGGACACCGAATCCCACGTGGCGATCGCCGGCAGAGGAATGCCGTTAAACGTGGTCGTCTTGACCATCGTATAGTGGCTCATATCGTCAAAGACCAGGCGGTCGCCGACAGCGAGAGGATCGGCAAAGGCGTAGTCCCCGATTACGTCGCCGGCCAGGCAGGTACCCCCGCCAAGGCGATAGAGATGCGCCGCTCCCCCGGGAAGAGAACTTCCCCATACATCGGGGCGGTAGGGCATCTCCAGGGTGTCCGGCATATGGGCGGTGGCGGAGGTGTTGAGAATCGCCAGGTTCATGCCGTTTACCGGCAGGTCGAGGACCGAGGCCACCAGAATGCCGGTATGAATCGCCGCCGCTTCTCCGGGTTCCAGGATGACCTCCACGTCGTACCGCTCTTTTATCGCAGTGAGGATACGCACCAGGTGATCACGATCATAGTCCGGCTTGGTGATGTGGTGGCCACCACCGAGGTTTAGCCACGTGATCTCCGGTCGCCTGAGAATATCTCCAAAGCGCTCCTCCACGGCATCGAGGGTGTGTTCCAGGGCGTAGGAATCATTCTCGCAGAGCGTGTGAAAGTGAAGGCCGCTTAAACCTTCCCACACCCCCGTGTGCTCCGCCGTATCCCGGCGAAGCTGCTCTATCGTGGTGCCGAGCCGGGAGTAGGGCGCGCAGGGATCATATAAGGGTGTATTCCCGAGAGAGAACTCGGGGTTGATTCTCAGACCGAATTGTAGGTTCCGTCGGGTATGCTGAGCTGCCAAACAGCGATCCCGGAGGCGAGCCCATTGAGCGAGAGAATTAAAGCTGAGATGATCGGTGATGGAGAGGATCGTCTCCAGATCCGCCGCGGAGTACGCCGGACCGTAGGTATGGACGCTGCCTCGAACTTCCGCGCGTCCGAGGTGCGCCTCGTAGGGACCGCTGGCGCACACGCCGTCGAGATAGCGCCGGACAAGCCCAAACACCGCCGGCAGCGCGAACGCCTTCAGCGCCAGGAGTACCGTGGCCCCGGCGCGATCCGCTGTTTCCCGCAGGATCCGAAGATTGTGCTCTACAGCGGCGATGTCCACCACGAAACAGGGGCTCGGCACCGAGGCGGGGTCGAACCCGGCAAAAAAAGGCCTGCCGTCGGGGTTGTACGGCCGCGGATCATGCCGGGGATGGGCGGCCGGGGGCGGGCCTGGTCTCTCGCCGGACTCAGCCAAGATCCGCCACCTGTGCCGGATCCTGTACCGACCACGGCAGGCCGTGACGGTTGAGGGCATCCATAAAGGGATCCGGGTCAAACTCTTCCATGTTCCAGACCCCCGGCTTCATCCAGGTTCCGGTAGCCATCATCATCGCCCCGATCATCGCCGGGACGCCGGTCGTATAGCTCACCGCCTGACTCCCCACCTCACGAAACGCCTCGGCGTGGTCGCAGATGTTGTACACGTACACGCGGCGCCGTTCTCCGCTCCGGGGGCCGGTAGCGATCGTGCCAATGCACGTTCGGCCGCGCGTACTTTCTCCCAAGCCGGACGGTTCCGGAAGAACCGCCTTGAGAAACTGTAACGGCACGATCTGCCGTCCTTGAAATTCAACCGGATCAATACGGGTCATCCCGACGTTCTGAAGAACTTCCAGGTGTTTCAGGTAGGCATCAGAAAAACTCATCCAGAACTGTGCCCGCCGGATCGTCGGGACGTTCCGGACCAGGCTTTCCAGTTCTTCGTGATACATGCGATAGATCGCGTAGTCGCCAACGCCTTCGGGGCACGTAAACCCTCGACGTTGTGACATCGCCGGAGTCTCTACGAAGGTTCCGCCTTCCCAGTGACGGCACGGAGCGGTGACCTCACGAATGTTGATTTCCGGATTGAAATTGGTTGCAAAGGGCTTGCCGTGATCGCCCCCGTTCACGTCTACGATGTCCAACTCTTCAATGCTGTCCAGGAGGTGTTTGGCGGTGTATGCGGTGAAGACGTTGGTGACGCCGGGATCAAAACCGCTTCCAAGGAGTGCCATGAGCCCCGCTTCGCGAAACCGATCGCGGTAGGCCCACTGCCAGGAGTACTCGAAGTGGGCGCTGTCCGGGGGCTCGTAGTTGGCGGTGTCCAGATAGTGTACGCCTGTGGCCAGGCACGCCTCCATAATCGAGAGATCCTGGTAGGGAAGCGCCACGTTAATCACGAGGTCCGGCTGGGTACGCAGGATCAGCTCCGTCAGCTCCGCCACGTTGTCGGCATCCACCGGCGCCGTGGCGATCGTGACTCCGGTGCGCTGTTTCACCGCCGCCGCGATCGCATCACATTTGGCAACGGTCCTGCTGGCCAGCGTAATCTGGGAAAAGACCTCCGGAACCTGCGCACATTTGTGGGCAACAACATTTCCCACGCCTCCTGCGCCGATGATCATTACGTCTGCCATTTCGTCTCCTTTGGACGGTGCCGCCGGGTTGGGTGGTGCCCCCGGTCACCGTTCATAATAGGTGTACCCGCGCATGCTCGCCTCAAACGCCTGGAGTACCGATCGGCGCTGGGGTGCGGTGATGAGCCCGTCGCGGACCGCTTGTTCCGCCTTGTGGCGGAATCGTTCGATCAGATCCCGCGGTTGGTACTCCACGTAGCTCAGGACGTCGGAAATAGAGTCTCCCTCTATTTCGCGGACGAAATCGAAGCCGCCGTCTTCATTGATGCGCACACTCACCACGTGGGTGTCTCCCAGCAGGTTGTGCAGGTCTCCCAGCGTTTCCTGGTAGGCACCTACCAGAAAGACAGCAAGATAGTACTCGTCGGTACCGGTGAGCTCATGAAGCGGCAACGCTTTCCGTACGTCGTGCATGTCCGCAAAGGTGTCGATTTTGCCGTCTGAGTCACAGGTGATATCGGCGAGAATCGCGGTGCGCGTGGGCGCCTCGGTCAGACGATGAATCGGCATTACCGGAAAGATCTGCTCGATCGCCCATACGTCGGGTAAGCTCTGGAATACGGAGAAGTTGCCGTAGTAGGTGTCGTACAGCGACTCCGGAAGCCCTTCGAGCTCCCGGGGGACCCGTTTGACCTTGCCCATGAGCGCCGAGATCTGCTGCAGGATATCCAGGAAGAGGTTTTCCGAAAGGGCCCGGTGGCGAAGGCTCACATGGCCGTGCTGAAAGTCCTCCCGGACCTCTTCCCGGTAGTAGACGGCATCGTTGTAGCATTCCTGGAGATTACGAACGCTCAGGGTTCTTCGTACCTCATACAGGTAGCGCACCGACTCGGGTGCGTCATCGGGAATCGTCTGCGGCACCGGCCCCGGACGCGATTCGGTTACGTCGAGAATGTTGAACAGCAGCACCGACGAATACGCAACGGTGGCGCGGCCGCTTTCGGTAATTATGGTGGGATGGGGGATCTCTTGCTCATCGAGCACCGACTTGAGCACCTCCACCACGTCCCAGGTGTACTCGTCGAGGGAGTAATTCTTGCTGTGGACAAAGTTCGTCTGGCTGCCGTCGTAGTCAACGGCCAGTCCACCGCCGAGGTCGAGATATCCCATGGGGGCGCCTTCCGCCACCAGCCCGGCGTAAAACCGCGCGGTCTCGCGCACCGCGGTGCGAATGTCCCGGATATTGGGAATCTGGCTGCCCAGGTGGTAGTGGAGCAGCCGCAACGTGTCGAGCATGTTGTTGCGCTTCAGCGTGTCGATAACGTCAACAACCTGATTGGTGGTAAGGCCGAAGATCGAGTTATCGCCGCCTGAGTCCTGCCAATGACCACTGGATCGGGTAGAAAGCTTCAATCGGACCCCGATGAGCGGCTGAATACCCAGCGCTTTGCTCCGTTCCAGAATAATCGGCAGCTCCGTGGGCGTCTCGATTACGAAGAACACCTGATACCCCATGCGAATCGTCTGGAGTCCGAGATCAATAAACTCGGGGTCTTTATATCCGTTGCATACGATCAGGCTTTTCGGAGAGGGTATCATTGAGAGGGCCACCAATAGTTCCGCTTTGCTCCCCGCCTCGAGACCGTGATGGTGCCGCGCGCCGAACCGCGAGACTTCCTCGATGACCTGAGCCTGCTGGTTGACCTTTATGGGAAACACACCCTGGTAGGCGCCACGAAACCCGGTGCCCTCGATCGCGCCGGCAAAACTCTCATTGAGGCGGGAGATCTGCTGGTCTAATAGATTCTCGATTCTCAGCAGCACCGGCATGTTGAAGCCCCGATCACTCATTCCGCGAATGATCTCCATGAGGCTTACCGCAACGGTCTCGGTACCGGAGCCAACCTTTACGACCACTTCGCCGTCCGCCGAGAGATCGAAGTAGCCGGCTCCCCATTCTTTTATTCCGTAGGTGTTGGCGGCATCAGCCACGGTCCACCGTTTGAGCATATCCTGCATTGTATCCAAAGGATACCGGAGTCACCGGCGGCTGTAAACGTAATCGCCCCCGCCGGGAGTGGACACTCCCCGGTGGGTAATACACCATAGCGGGTATCATGAGTAGTATCATTTCCCGAATTGCCGGAGGGACCAACACGTCTGAGCGATCCGTGGCCGCGGCGGTGCGTCTGTTTGACGAGGGCGCCACCGTTCCGTTTGTCGCCCGGTATCGCCAGGACTCCACGGGAGGTCTCGATGAGGAGCAATTGCGTCTCATTCAGGCGGAACATCGCCGCCTGGTGGAACTGGACCAGCGCCGGGAATCGATCCTTGCCGGCTTGCGGGACCGAAAACTCCTGAGTCCGGAGCTCGCCGCTGCGCTTTCCCGGGCGACGACCCGCAGCGAACTCGAAGATCTCTACGCGCCGTTTCGTCCGCGCCGGATGACTCGGGCCGATGCAGCTCGCGAGGCCGGTCTGGAGCCGATGGCCACCGCTCTCCGGGGCGACGCCGGTGTATCCGTGGAGGAGCTGGTTCGGCGGCACGCGCCCCTCGGGATGGCGCGAGAAGAGGCGGTTACCGGTGTGGTGGATATTGCGGCTGCCGAGGTCGCGGCGATTCCCGAGGTTCGCCAGGCCCTGTTTACGCTTTGTCGCAGATCCGGGGTTCTGACGTCCCGGAAGGCTCGGGGAGTTACCGAGGCCGCGGCGGCCACCTATCGCGACTACCTCGATTGGAGTGAGTCGGTCCGCTCCATTCGGTCCCACCGTGTCCTGGCGATCTTCCGGGGAGAGCGAGAAGGACTGCTTTCGGTCTCCGCCCGGCCGTCGGATGAGGCGGCACTGACTGTTCTGCGTGACCACGCCGGCACCGTAGACGCGGTTTGGGGGCATTCCGGCCCGGAGCGCCGCGGCGCCGGCCGGGTGGAGCTGGGGGAACGTATCGTTCTCGCGGCGTGGAAGCGCCTGCTGGCACCCTCTGTGGAGACGCGCATGAAACGGGAGCTTCGGGAATGGGCCGACGGCGAGGCAACGAAGATCTTTGCGGCAAACCTGAAGGAAGTGTTGCTCGCGCCGCCCTTCGGCCCCCGGGGGCTCCTGGCGATCGATCCAGGTTTTCGCAGCGGCAGTAAGATCGTCGTCCTCAGTGAGACGGGAGAGGTGATGCACCACGAGACGATCACCCCTCTTCCGCCGCATAACTCGGGAGATGAGGCGCGAGAGCGGATCCATCACCTTTTGGACCGATACCCGATTGAGGCGCTGGCAGTGGGAGACGGAACAGGAGGGCGGGAGATGGAGGATTTTCTCCGGGGGCTCTCGCCGGCGGTACCGATCATTCGGGTGCATGAGGCGGGCGCCTCGGTGTATTCGTCGTCTCCGTCAGCGCGCCGTGAGTTGCCCGACCTGGCGGTGGAATACCGGGGATCGGTCTCGATCGGACGGCGACTGCAGGATCCTCTGGCGGAGCTGGTTAAGGTCGACCCGGCGGCGATCGGAGTGGGCCAATACCAGCACGACGTGGACCCGGACCTGCTCTCTCGGGCCCTCTCCGAGACGGTGGAATCCTGCGTAAACGCAGTGGGAGTCGAGATGAATACCGCCGGGGTGGAGCTTCTCTCACGGGTTGCGGGACTCAACGCGACATCCGCTGCAGCGATCGTCACCTATCGCGCAGCCCATGGGCGATTTCTCGATCGGCGTCGCCTTCGAGAAGTACGTGGAATCGGCGAAAAAAGCTGGACCCAGGCGGCGGGATTTCTGCGGTGCCGGGCCTCCCGCGACCGCCGGGACCACACCGGTATTCATCCGGAACAGTACCCGGTGCTGGACGAAGTGGCTCGGAGCTTACATATCTCGCCTGAGGCGTTGTTTGAGCGTTCCGAACTCACCGCGACGGTGACCGTCGAAACAGTGGTGGAGGCGGCGCGCCGCTGCGGGATGGAGGAGCTGGTAGGGCCCGTCGGTGCGGCGACGATTCTATCGGAGCTCCGGCGAGGAGGATCGGATACACGGGAGGCGTTTTCAGCTCCGGTGTTCAAGGATCACGTTCGCTCGATCGAGGATCTTGCGGTAGATATGGTGTTAGAGGGGACGGTGACCAACATCACCGCCTTTGGCGCGTTTGTGGATATCGGCGTCCATCGTGATGGTCTGGTCCATGTGAGTAAGATGGCGGCACGATTCGTCTCTGACCCGCATGAGGTTGTTCGCGTGGGACAGACGGTGGAGGTGCGCGTCGCGGAGGTCGACCGCGAGCGGGAGCGCATTAGTCTTGCGATGGCGCCGAAAGTGAGTGGATGACGCTACCGGAGAACGGTACCCATCTCAGCACCCGGGCCAGCCACTTTCGGGAGGCGGGACAGCTCTGGAGCGCACCGGTGATCCAGGCGTGGTCCAGAACGCGCTCCGTGGGTTCCGCGTTTATCTGGATCAGATAGTCTACTTCCGGCGGTACCGCCGGTTGTGGCGTTGTTCCCACACCGCGAATCTGGAGCATGACCGCCCCGTGGCGAAACGCGCGGCGGGGCGGTACCACGAGGCGTCCGAATGCCGGGGATCCTACCTCAACGGGGCGGTTGCGGTCATTGTACGCGAAGAGATCTACGTTCTTTACGAAGCCACCGGTTGGCGCCGGGACGGAGAGACCAAACTCCTCTAAAATGCGGGCAACGAGCGCGATAAGCTCATTGGTGCCCAAACACAAGAGCAGGTGGTACGCATCGCGGGTACCCTCCCGTATGGTGGGATAGTCCTGGGATAGACCTCGTTTGAACCGGACGTGATCCAAGGCGATGCAATTGCCGAAGTCTTCCCGAATCTCCTTGAAGGTACTACTGGAGAGATGGCGGTTGGAGGTGATCTGTGCCAACAGGGTTGGTACGTGGCTGAGACGTTCTTCGGCGACAACACGCACCGGAACGATTTTGGGTATGTCATCGGAGTGGGGTGTGTCGCCAACCACGTTCTGAAACTGATCCCGGGCCATATCCGCCATCGGTCCCGCTGGTTCCACCAACCATACGCGTCCGCCGGCCACCGTTACGGCGGTACCGGTGAGCTCCCCATGGCTCCAGCGGTACAAATCGACCGCCTGGTAGCTGAACCGAATCTTCTCGTCGTCTTTATGGGCTTCAATATCTGCCACGGTGAGCACGCGAAAGAACCCCACCGCCGCGGGTTCTCCCAGAACCTGACGCGACAGCAGATCAACGGCGAAACCGTTTCCCGGACCCAGCTTGAGAAAAAAGTACCGCATCGCGACTACTCATCCGTGACGATGGTGGTGAGGTGGTGTCGCGTGAGCTGACCCATGGTGGAGGACTCCAGGAAGTCGTTGTCCCGGTGGTACCGGGCCAGACCTTTCGCGAGCTGCTGCACCCGTTCGTCATCGGATATCGTGTCGTGCTCCATACAGAACAGTAGGTCATCCACCCGGGACCAGGCGGTCCGCATGCGTCGTGCCATAAGGGAACGTTCCTCCTTCTGGTATTGGCGGATTGTGGCGGGATCAAGCACATTCCAAACGAGATCTACCATCGTGGTGTTCTCCTCGTAGAATTGGGGCAGGTATACTTGAATATTGCCCTCATAGCTCTGCTGATCAAAGTCGATCGCTCGGACCCGAATTTGATCCATATCGAAATCCTGGGTGATCACCACGACGTAATTGTAGCTGCGCATATCACCAAGCAGCTTGGCGAAGCAGCGCTCCGAAAACTTTACAAACTCCTTCGCGATACGAATACGAGTGTGTTCGGTGTCCAGATTTCGATTCCTGAGAAAGACATCTCCGGGTACACCGGAAATGTGTTCCTCAACCAGCGTGTTCCCCTGAACCATGAAGTCGATGCGGTTCGGAGCGAGAATATGCTCCAACTCGAGACCGTACACCCGGGATGCATCGGCTCGCTTCACGTAATAATAGTCATGGTTATCGTTAAAGCGATTGACGACCCGAATACGAAACGGTTTGGAATTGCCGAAATTACAGTACTCTACCCGGCTGATATAGAGGTGATCCGTAAAGCCGGGATCATCCGGTGTTTTGAGCCAGGCGTAGATCTGGGTGAGTTCCCGTGAGAGCTCGTCCCACTCCCGCTGCGGGTAAATGACCCAATCCCACAGAGTATCCTCCCCATTGGAGGTTTGCATGGGGAACCCTTCCTGATAATCGAGCAGGTCGTCATAGACCATACGGAACGGCGCGGTGCGGTTGTAATGCTGTAAATATTCATCAAACATTCGGGATACCGGATAACTGGGCTTTTTCTCCAGAATTTTGACGAATGCACTATGTGGTATCTGACGCATGAAACCATACTTTACCACTATTGTGACAACCTCGGTAGTCGCCGCTATAATTGACATCAATTATGGATGAGCTGCAGGCGCAACGAACAGCGGGCGCGTTCGATCTCCTGGGACCGCAGGAGATCATGGGCGCGGTAGAGGGAGCGCTTGACCTCCGTCTGGATGGCACGGTGGAACCC
Organism: uncultured Spirochaeta sp.; assembly: GCA_964575075.1. Classification (GTDB taxonomy): domain Bacteria; phylum Spirochaetota; class Spirochaetia; order DSM-27196; family Alkalispirochaetaceae; genus Alkalispirochaeta. The sequence continues at coordinate 16,797 of CAZNRF010000008.1, forward strand.
TACATGAGCTATGTAAACCGCGTGTACGGTGTCCGCGACGACGACGGCGCCCGGGTGGTGGCCAAATTTTACCGACCGGGACGGTGGTCGGAGGAGATGATTCGAGAGGAGCATGACTTTCTCGCGGAGTTAGCCGATGCGGAAGTGCCGGTGATCGCGCCCTTAGCGGACGAGGACGGTGAGACCCTCTTTGAGCTGGATCTGGATACCGGATCCGATACGATTGCCATTCAGTACGCGCTCTTTCCGCGCAAAGGGGGCCGCAGTTTCGATGCCGAGGGCGATGAGGAATGGTATCGGCTGGGATCAATCGTTGGCAGGATGCATGCCATAGGGCATCGCGGGGCGGCCCATTCGCGCAATCGCCTGGATCTGGAGTGGCCGGGGCGCTATCTGGAGTATCTCCTTGAGGCGGACGTTATCCACCCGGACGTGCGGGAGGAGTTCATCACGCTCTGCCGTGAGACGATCAGCCGAATCGCTCCCCGATTCGAGGGGGTGGACCTCCAGCGTATTCATGGTGACTGTCACCGCGGGAATATTCTCGACCGTCCCGGTGAGGGACTGCTACTTATCGATTTTGACGACATGATGACCGGCCCGGTGGTACAGGATCTGTGGTTACTCCTCCCGGATCGCGCTGATGAGTGTACTCGGCAACTGACGATGCTTCTCGATGGGTACGAGGAGTTCATGCCCTTCGATCGGCGGCAGTTGGAGCTCATCGAGCCGCTGCGATTTATGCGAATGATCCACTTTCTTGCGTGGAGAGCGGCGCAGCGTCACGACGACTGGTTTCGGCGGCAGGAGCCGGAGTGGGGAAACCGCGCGTTCTGGATCCGCGAACTGGAGGACTTTCGCGATCAGGCGCGGGCGATCTAATGCGTGCGGATCAGCTCGTTCACCGCATGAATTTCCGGCCGGTACTCCATATGGATCGCATCAAAAAAGAGCCATCGACCACCCCAAACAAATCCATGACGCTCGAATATCTCGATCAGTTCCAGCGGTGGCATCCACCGCTGGTCGATGCGTAAGTCCCACCATCTGGTGATACCCGTCTCCGCCGCCCAACGCCAGTAGGAGAACTGTCCGTTGTACCGGGCCGGCAGGAGATCGATCGCCATCCCGTAGGAGTGATAGCTCAACGACCTCGTACCAGCAATGAACCGCCACAGTTGTCCGTCAACATAAGCCAGGCTGCGAAGAAAGGTAAGAATCTCCGGGGATTCTCCGAGGATCTTCCGGGTATCGCGCTCTACCGCCCGCAACGGTTCTACCATTATCGGATTCACCCGCACCGGAAATCCAAACCAGTCGATCGTCACCATGATCTGCCGAGCCTGACCGGCGCTGAGGGCGCCGTACAACACCCCCAAGAAGCCGTTATGCCGCCGCGGCAACCGCTCCGGCGGGATATCGATCCAACTCGCCAGAAGCTCCTCACTGGACGCGGCTACCGGCGGAATGCGATACGCGCCGGTCTCGTACCGGTAGAGCCGTACCGGCGCAAACCGCTCCCAGGCGGAGCGCGCCTTCTCTGGCAGGAGGCGACCATTCGCCCAGTAAAACCACGTGCCGTTGACTCGGATCGTCCAGTCTCCGTCTCGAAACGCGACCGCCTCAACCCGCTCGGGATAGGCGATCTGATAGGCGCGGAGATGGGTAAAGCCGTCGAGGTGTCCCCACTGCCGTATCCCTTGGATTTCATCGGTCCGGGCGGAAGGCCAGGCCAGAACAGCGAGCGCCAGGAACAACACGATCCGGGGGAAGTAGCGAACGTTTTTGATAGGCGCGCCTCTACCGTTCTCGCCCGTAGAGGATCGCTGTGCTGTTCCGGAGGGTGATTTCCTCTGTGAGAGTGCGTCCCGCATCGCCGAGGGCAGGAGTCGCCAGGACGCGGTGCCACCCATCGTTACCGATGCCGAACCGTGTCGCTATCTCCGCCGCCGGCGTGATCGTTCGCGGGGCACCTTCCAGGTTGGCCAGGAGCACCAGATCCCGATAGCGCGCCTCCGGGGCTACGGTGTCCAGAGGAAGCTTTCCATCGGCGGTGTCTACCGTATCAGGGGCGGCGCGGTATCCATAGAGAAGAATCGAGCCCTCCGACGGATGTTGATAGTCAACATGATCCGGTGCCTGAAGATTGCCCGCAAGCCATCGCTCGCGGCTACGGAGTTCCCGCACCTGCCGACCGAATGTCGCCCCGACGGCGATCGCCGGTGTGGTATCCACGCGCCGACGGTAGTGGGTGAGATTGCAGAACTCGTGCACATCATCCATCCACTCCCGGGCGATCACCCGCAACAGGTCTCCATCAAACTGCTGAGGACCCTCCAGAGCGGGGTTCACCGCATTGAGGATCCCAGCCAGGGCGTCGGGATCGTAACGCGTTGCCGAAACTGCTGCAACGAGGGCCGTCTGAAAGCGGCGAAGCCCATCAAAACTGTGAAAGCCTCTCGCCTTCAGCCGGGGAAACGCCCACTCCTGATTGAATCGCTTGGGAGTCACCGCCCAGTCGAGGAAACGGGCCTCCTCGGATACAACCTTGATCGCCCAGGTGTAGTCGGTATTCCGAACGAAGCTCCACGGGCCGTGAAGATTGGCGTTGAGAAAATCCATTGGTATTCCCGGCATGAATGCGTCAAAGAGGCGAGTCGTGTGGTTGTCGTAGCCGTTTTCAAAGATCTCCGGAAGCGCGTTCCCGAGGTAGGTGTTCACCAATGCCTCTGGGTCTACCTGAGTGCCGCGACGAAGGGTATCGTGGTTCGAATTACCGGTAATCCAGTTGGCCCCAACCTCCATGAGCTCACGAATACGCCACCATTTACTGATCCAGAAGGTGAACAAGAACGGAGTGTTGTGGGCGAAGGTTAGCGGACCCCATTGCACGACCCGCGGCAGAATCCGCGAAACCTCCCGATAACTGGAGGCGATCTCCCAGTCATCCCGGGGCCAGGGACGGCCGTCTTCGAAGATCATCCACGGCCGATACCTGCGTCCTGCCACTGACTGCTCAACGTCGTTCATCAGGCGTAGGTAGGCATCATCGTGGTAGAGGCGGTCTTCCTCACGGACCCAGTATTTGAAGTCTTGCGCACCATCCACGCGGACCCCATCTACTCCAAAATCACTTTTCCGGCGCTGCATCTCCAGGAGCATTGCCCGCACGACCGGGTGGGTATAGTTGAGGTTCTGACCGTACATGTTGGCCCCGGCGAAGAAGTGGCGGTTCAGGAATGAGAGCGTCTGGTTGTCCGCGTGGCCGTATACCACATCCAGTACGATGCGAATGGCGCCGCCCGGGAAGGTGTGCAGTGTCTCGATCAGTTCCAGAAACTCCTCGGGCCGGCCCGATTCCAGCAAAACCGGGTTTACCGCGGGAGATCCGCTGGTGGTCACGTCGTAGCCCCAGTTTGTGTTGTAAGGCCGCCGTACCGTAACCGTTACCGGAGATCCTTCATGGTGTTCGTACCAGAACGGTTCTCCCCGTTCAAAGAGAATCGTCGGTTCGATCGGCATCAGTTGGATCGCTTCATACCCCAGGAGCGCCTGCGTGGAGGGTTCCAAATCTTCTATCCGGGAACCGGCGCGTAACGCCGCCGCGGCTTCCTGGTAGAGTCGTGTCAGGGATGCGATCGTACCTCCCTTGGTGGCGGTGGGCACGTGTACTTCCAAGAGATTCACCGGAGCGGTAATCCGGGGAACGCCGTCGGGATCCGGCTCCATATGGACCGTATCAAAGTGGTCTGCGTCACGACGGGATGCGAGCATATGATCGATATCGTACAGTTCCGCCGGTGATCCCGCGCCAAACGGGAGCGATGCCGCCAGGGGATCATCGATACGGCGAATCGTCCCCGCCTGATCGGTAAAAGTCAGCCGGTACAGGGCGCCCAGCTGCCCCGGCCGGCCGGCGGGCACGTCATGAACGACACTCCAGGTGTACTCCCCCGCGCGAGCGGTGGGAACCAGGTGCCGATGAAACGTAACATCCTGTTCCGGCTGGGTTGGTTCGATGATGCCATCGGGAATAAAGAGCTCCAGAACGACCTGATCCTCGGAAATACCCTCCTCCAACACTTCCGGCGTCCAGAAGCCGAAGATAGCCCCATCGGAGGTGGGGCGCGCTCCAAGTGTCACCGTAATGGCTCGAGCTCCCTCAAAAGCGCTCACGGCTCCCTGGAGCGTTTGATCGGTGTCTCGACAGAGTGCTACGGTGGCGTCTTGGTCAAAAGTGGGGGCGCTGCTCACGGAAATCCTCCTAAACGAGGATAAGTGTACCAAAGATATCGCCGTCTTTCACCGGAGAATGGTAAGGTGAGACATGGCAGGGCTCATTATTTTTATCGGGATCGGCGTTATTGTTACGGCGATTCTTCGGTACCAGACGAAGCGAAGCTCTACACGAACCTCCGGCGAGCGTCTCCGGGAACTGCGGGAACAGCTTGAGCGGGATGAGACGGAGAAAGAGGATGACCCATGGGACGAGTAATTCTCAAGAAACGCGCATCCCCGGCGAACGTCCTGTCTCGGCAGCTCGTTGCCACCTGTCCCGGCGGCGCCGAGGCGGTACTGGCCGCTGAAATGCAGGCCGCGGGATTTGAGCAGGTGCAGCGAGAGACCGGCGCCGTTCGGGCAACCCGGAGCGAAACCGCAGGAATCGCCACGGCCAACCGATCACTGCGGACCGCCGCCCGGGTGCTGATCCCGGTACAGCGTTTTACCGCTGCTGACTACGATGAGGTGTACCAACACGTCTCAGCGATTCCGTGGGAACGGTTACTTCCTACCGACCGGACGTTTGCCATCAGTGCTACCACACGCTCGCAGACACTGTCGGACCATCGCTATCTGGCGATGCGAACCAAAGATGCGATCGTTGATCGCCAGCGGGCGCATACCAACGGCGTTCGCTCCTCGGTGGATCGTGATCATCCGGATCTGCCGGTGGTGATATTTGCCAATGATCGGGAGATTGAGCTCTCGTTGGATAGCAGCGGGGCGCCGCTTCACGAGCGCGGATATCGGACCGAGCGGGGGGAGGCGCCGCTCCGGGAGACGGTGGCTGCCATGATGCTTCTCACCGCTCGTTGGCCGGATCAGCCCGTACTGGTGGATCCGTTCTGTGGATCTGGGACGATCCCTATTGAGGCGGCGCTCATCTCCCGAGGCCTTCCACCGGGGAGTATCGGACGACGCTACGCCTACCAGCGGTGGACGTGGATGGCGGATTTTGACGCGGCTCGGGGGGAAACGGACCCGGGCTCCGACACCGCGGGTACGCAGCGGATTATCGCCGCTGATTCGGACCCGCAGATGATTGAAATCGCGCGCCGTAACGCTGAGCGAGCGGGGGTGGCGGATCAGATCGAGTTTTTCACTGCTGATGTCACCGACACGATACGGCATGTGGCGGGGGAGCCCGGTGTCGTTGTGACGAACCCGCCCTATGGGCGCCGGCTGCAGCCGGAGGATACCGCCCGGCTGTATCGTGCAGTTGGCGACGCGGTGCGCCGGCACCTGTCGGGGTGGGATATCTGGATGCTCCTGGGCGACCCGGCTCCGGTGAAGACCCTTGGGTTGACTCCGGATCAGAGGCTTTCCGTCTTTAACGGCGGACTCCCGGTTAAGCTGTGTCGGTATCGCGGGCGAGGAGGGTCATGATGGTACGGGAGATTTCAGTGCGGATCGAGAACGAGCCGGGGCGTATCTATCGCGTGGCCCGAGCCTTGGGGGACGCGGGGATTGATATAACTGCGCTCACCGTGGCCGACCAGGAGGCAACCGGGGTACTGCGTATTATCACGGCGAATGTGAGGCTGGCGCGGCGGACGCTCATGGATTTGGACGTGCCCGCCACGGTCCAATCGGTGGTCGCGGTGGCGGCCCCGGATGCTCCCGGAGGACTTGCCGCGGTATTAGAACCGCTGAGTACCGCGCAAATCGATATTCGCTACGTATATGCCTTCCGGCGAAAGCACTCGGAGGACGCGGTGGTCGTGCTCCATACCGACCGCGATGAGGAGGCCGAGGCGCTGCTGGCGAAGGCGGGACTGGAACTCATCGAGGAGGGTGCGGTCCATGGGTGATGTGGCAGTTATCGGCGCCGGTCCCGTCGGGTCGGTGGTGGCGGCGGTGCTTGCTGCGGCGGGTCGCTCCGTCGCGATCTGTGAACTGTCCGGTGAAATTCGGGAAGATGTTGGCCGGCGAGGAATCTCCCTGGTGGGCGAGCGCCAGGAGGTGGTGACTCCCGCGCAGTTGGGGGCGCTGCACGGCTCAATCGATGCGCTGAAGGATGATCCGCCGGATACGGTGTTTCTGTGCGTGAAGGCCACCGCCATTTCTTTGGCGGCCTCTGCGCTGGCTGACATGCTGCCGTCGTCCGCTACGGTGGTGAGTTGGCAGAATGGAATTGAGACCGAGCACACCGTGGCGGAGTCTATTGCGCCGGAGCAGGTAGTGCGGGCAGTTGTCAACTACGGCGTGAGTTTTGATCGGCAGGCGCAGGCGGTTCGAGTGCATTTTGAACACGCTCCACATGCGGTACAGGAGCTTGCCGTCGCCGGTCGGGAACGGGCCCTCACCGTGGCGGAGCTTCTCTCCGAGGCGGGGTTGGTCACTGAACGGGCTGATCACTTGGAGCAGATG
>CAZNRF010000009.1:0-21820 GCA_964575075.1 uncultured Spirochaeta sp.
GTCTGGCGTTGGGCCGCACGTTCCTTGAGGCGCTCAACAAGGCGATCCGCGCCGCAGAATACGGGTTTGATGGTCTGGAGGAACTCCCCGACGTACCTGACGACGAGTTACGGCGCATGGTTGCATCGCTTCATCCGCGGCGGATTTTCGCGATCTACACCCTGCTCCGACGGGCGGTGGCGCTGGATGGCGCCGCCGGTAACGACGGCACAGCCGCATTCGATCAGATCGAGGCGATCGCCACCGCCACCGGGTACGATCGGTGGTTTCTGTATAACTTCGCCCGTCTGGCGGAGCTGGAAGCGGAGATTGCCGGTGGAGGTGACGCATCCCTGGATGCCTCGCGGATTCTGGCGGCCAAGCAGGCCGGGCTCACCGATGGACGCATCGCGTCACTCGGTGGCGTGGATCGTTCCCGGATCGCCGAGGTTCGCGATGCGGCGGGAATACGCGCATCCTACCATTTTGTAGATACCTGTGCCGGGGAGTTTGAGGCCGAGACGCCCTATTTCTACTCCTCCTGGGGCGAGGCGGATGAGGGAACGCCGGTTGGCCAGGAGGGAGTGCTCATTATCGGCTCCGGCCCCAACCGCATCGGTCAGGGTCTGGAGTTTGATACGTGCTGTACGTTGTCATCCATGGCGTATCGCCGCCTCGGACGAAAGACGGTCATGGTCAACTCTAACCCGGAGACCGTTTCCACCGATTTCAACGTGTCTGATCGGCTGTACATCGAGCCTCTCACCGCGGAAGACGTGATCGCGGTGATGCGCAAGGAGCAGGTCTCGAACGTGGTGGTGCAACTCGGCGGGCAGACGCCGCTCAACATGGCCGAGGAGCTCGAGGCCGCCGGGGCGGAGATCGTCGGTACCTCGGTCCGAAGTATTCAGGATGCTGAAGACCGGGAGAAGTTCTCCCGCTTGATTCGGCGGTTGGGCTTACGGCAACCGGACAACCGAATGGCCGGCGATGCCGCGGCGGTGCGTACTGCAGCAGAAGAGATCGGGTATCCGGTGCTGGTACGCCCGTCCTTCGTATTGGGAGGTCGGAGTATGGCGATCGCCTATACCCCGGCGGAACTCGACGCGTTTCTCTCGGAAGCACCGGTGCTCAGTCCGGAGCGGCCGATTCTGGTGGATCAGTTTCTCGAGGACGCCTTCGAGTACGATGTAGACGCCGTGGCCGACGGTACCAACGTGTACGTCGGTGGCATCATGCAGCATATCGAAGCCGCGGGCATTCACTCCGGCGACTCCGCCTGCGTCTTTCCTCCCTTCAAGAGTGATCGGTCACTGGAAACGGAGATGGTCGCCGCCACCGCCGCGATCGCCCGGGATATCGGTGTGTCCGGATTCCTCAACATTCAGTTCGCGGTGCAAGGGGGGCGGCTGTATGTGTTGGAGGTGAACCCCCGGGCCAGCCGAACGGTACCGTTTTTGTCCAAGGCCTCCGGGGTGGATCTGGTGGCGGCGGCGGTGGCGGTGTGGAATGGGCGCACCTTGCGGGACCAGGGTCTGGTGGCTCCCGACGGAGATGGAATCGGGGTAGGCTCCTGCGTCACCGGGTGGGCGGTAAAGGAAGCGATGTTCAGTTTTGATCGCTTTACCGGTCACGACCCGCTGTTGGGGCCGGAAATGCGATCCACCGGCGAGGCGATCGGTATCGGTGCGGATTTTGGGGAGGCCTTTGCCAAGGCGTCTACCGCTACCGGAACCCATTTACCCCACGAGGGGCGAGTCTTCGTGGCGGTGAACGACTACGATAAAGAGACGATTCTGCCGGTGGTTCAGGATCTGGTGGAGTTGGGATTCTCGGTGGCCGCCACCCAGGGCACTGCGGCGTACCTGTTTGAGCACGGCATCCTGGCGGAGGTACTGCTGAAGGTTCACGAGGGTCATCCCAACGTGGTGGACCATATTCGCTCAGGGCGGATCGATCTGATGATAAATACACCCCTTGGCAGATTCACCCGGAGTGACGACGGGTACCTGCGGGTGGAAGCGCTCCGTCACCGCATACCGTACACCACCACCACCTCTGCGGCGCGGGCGGCGGTGGAGGCGATTCGCCATGTACGGCGGGGTGAAATCGTTGCCCGGGTACTTTCGTAACTTGACCTGGAAGGTGGGATTACCTACTCTCACCGTAACCTAATCGAGATCTAACAAGGAGGATCTGATGGTTCGAAAAATGGTGCTGATCGTGAGCGTGATCGCGGTTGCAGTGGCTGCTCCAGTGTTTGCCGGAGGACAGACGGAAGAGGCGGCGCCTGCAGCAGATGCGGCGGAATCCGCTGATCTCGAACGGACACCGGAGGACCCGCGACTCTTTCAGCCGGGCCGGCTCACGGTAGCCACCGGGGAGCCGGTGTATCCGCCGTGGATGCTCAACGATGATCCGGCGAGCGGCGAGGGATTTGAGAACGGCATCGTGTACGCCCTGGCTGAAGAGTTAGGGTTCGACGCTGAAGACGTGGTGTGGGTGCGAACGACGTTCGATCAGGGTATCACCCCCGGTGAGAAAGAATACGACTTCAACGTGCAGCAGTATTCAATTACCGAGCAGCGCGAGGAGTTTGTGGATTTCTCTATCCCGTACTATGAGCCGGACACGGTAGTGGTAGCTCTCCCGGACAGTGCAGTAGCGGATGCTACCTCTTTTGAGGAGCTTCGGGAGGCCCGCTGGGGTGCGACAATCGGCACGATTGAGTTTGACTACCTCGAAGATGTGGTTGGGGTTGAAGATATCGCCGTCTTCGATGATCAGGCAGCAACGTTCCAGGCGCTTCTTGGAGACCAGATCGACGCTACCGTAATCGGTTTACCTACGGCCTTGTTCGTAACAACGGTTCAAGTACCGGAAGCGGAGATCGTGGCGGTTCTCCCCAAGGATGAAAACAACAATGGGTTTGGCTTCATTTTTGAGGAAGGCAGTCCGCTGGTTCCGTGGATTAATGATGGCTTGGAAGCGCTCATTGCCGATGGAACGATTGACGCGTTGGCTGATGAGTACCTCATCGGCGACGATTCGTTCCAGGAGATTTCCGAGTGATTCCCGAGCGTTCCGCCTCGTCGGCTCCGCCGGCGGGGCGCACGCTCACCGCCAAAGAAAAATATCTTCCGTCGGTCATTAGTGTGACCAGCGTCGTGGTCGTGGTACTCGTGCTACGGCGAATCGTCGTGTCCGCTGAGCAATGGCCGCGGATTCGTGCGCAGTTCTTCAATATTGAAGCGATGATCGAGGTATTTCCCGCCGTCCTGCGCGGATTTGGTGTGAATATGTCGGTGTGGATCGTTGCCCTGATGGTGATCGCCGTCTGGGCGCTGGTGCTGGCGATATTTCGGACGCTCTCGGGACCGTGGTTTGCACCTATCCGTGTATTCGCCGTGGTGTATATCGATCTCCTTCGCGGGCTGCCGTCGCTGTTGATGGTATTGCTGTTCGGCTTTGGCATTCCGGCACTGCAGATTCCCGGGCTCCCCCGGAGTAGTCTCTTTTGGGGCGCCACGGCGATGGTTCTCAGCTATTCGGCGTACGCCGCTGAGGTGTACCGTTCGGGAATGGAGGCGGTCCACGATGGCCAACGCGCCGCGGCAAAGGCGCTCGGGTTGTCACAGTGGCAGACGCTTCGCTACTCCATCGTGCCACAGGCGATTCGGAACGTGGTTCCCTCCCTCCTGAACCTTGCCGTGGCACTCCAAAAGGATGTGGCACTCCTCAGTGTGATCGGTGTTCGTGATGCCGTTCGTGAAGCCCAGATCTACACCTCCCGCACCTTTAACTACTCCTCTCTGGTCGCGGCGGCTGTTCTGTTCCTTGCGGCCACCATACCCATGGCCCGACTTACCGACTATGTCGCTCGGAAAGATCGCGAACGAAGACTCCAAAGGACGGCGTAGGATGGATCGAGTAACTGTTGATCGCGTCACGAAATACTACGGTGACAAGCTGGTCCTGGACGATGTGAGTCTATCGGTGCGGGAGCACGAGGTGGTGTGCCTGATCGGCGCTTCCGGTTCGGGAAAATCTACGCTATTGCGTTGCATCACCGATCTGGTGGACTTCGATGCGGGTCAGATCAGCCTGGACGGCGTCTCGATCTTTGATGAGTCGTTCGGCCGCAACGGGCTCCACAAGCGTATCGGCATCGTTTTTCAAGCCTACAACCTCTTCCCTCATATGAAGGTGTTGGACAACATCACCCTCGCGCCCCGGAAGGTGCACGGCGTGACGCGGCAAGAGAGTGAGCAGCACGCGCATGAACTACTCCGTCTCTTCGGGTTGGAGGGATACGCCGAATCGTATCCTGAGCAGCTTTCCGGGGGGCAGCAGCAGCGGGTGGCGGTGGTGCGCGCTCTGGCCACCAATCCGGAGGTTCTGCTCCTTGATGAAGTCACCGCCGCGCTGGATCCGGAACTGATCGGGGAAGTCCTGAAGATCATCAAGGACCTCAAAGAGCAGGGTATGACGATGCTCATCGTGACCCACGAGATGGGCTTTGCCCGGGACGTGGCGGATCGCGTGTGCTTTCTCGAGGGCGGGCGCATCCTGGAGGAAGCGCCGCCTGAGACGTTGCTTTCCACGCCCGAGCACCCCCGGACGCGGCAGTTTCTTCAGCGGATTATTGCGGCCGGCCGGCTGTAACCGCCGCCGGCTCCGCTTGCTCCTCGTCCTTGAGTACTACCGTGTTGTAGTAGAACTCGATCGCGTCGATCAGCGCCTCCCAGGAGGCTTCCACGATGTTCTCATTAACCCCTACGGTATCCCAATTCCGTTCGTGATCGGAATACGTCACGAATACCCGCACTTTTGCGGCGGCACCACTTTCCGGATTGAGCACCCGTACCCGGAAGTCCGTGAGGGTCAGCCGCTCCAACCACGGAAAGACCGGTACCAGCGCGTCCCGGAGTGCATGGTCTAAGGTGTCCACCGGACCAACGCACACGGCAGCGCCCATGAGTTCTCGCTGCTCCATATTGAGAAAGATCCGCCCTACCGTCTTGGAGGGAGCGTCAGCGGTCTTGTAGCTCTCGAGATGGTAGTTTCGCAAGCTTACCAGCGGCCGGTAGCTTCCCAGCGCCCGGCGCACGAGCAGATCAAAACTCGCTTCCGCCGCTTCGTACTCGTAGCCGTCGTTTTCCTTCTGTTTTAGGAGTTTGGTGAGTGCCTCGACAACCGGAGACGACTTGGTGTAGTCCCCGTACTCCTTGAGCTTTTCTACCACGGTGGATTTTCCCGCGAGCTCGGAGAGCACAATGTGCCGCTCGTTGCCCACCAGGCGGCTATCGATATGCTCCATGAGATGCGCCGCCTTGCCGATGACATCGGCGTGCTGCCCAGCTTTATGGCTGAACGATGCATCTCCCACGTACGGTTGGCGACGGTCGGGAATGATGTTGGCCTTTTCCGCCACAAATCGGGAGAGGTGGGTGAGGTGGGTCAGATGATCCTCACAGGAGGCGGTGTACTGCGTCTTGAGCACGATGTTTGGGATAAATGTACAGAGGTTGGCGTTGCCGGTGCGCTCGCCCCAGCCGTTTACCGTGCCTTGAATATGCACCGCTCCGTGATCTACCGCCGTCATGCTGTTGGCGATCGCCACTCCGGCATCATCGTGGAAATGTCCACCCAGGGGAGCCAAATCAGCCTGGGGTAGTGCCCCCATGATCGAGCCCACTTCCTGGGGCATCGTTCCCCCGTTGGTGTCACACAGCACGAGACAGTCGGCACCACCGTCGGTGCCCGCTTTCAGTACCCGTCGTGCGTACTCCGGATCGTCCTTGTACCCGTCAAAGAAATGCTCCAGATCAAAAAACACCTCTCGCCCCTGGGATTTAAGGAAGTGGATCGAATCAAAGATCATGCGCAGATTCTCTTCCTCATCGGTTTGTAAAACCTTCTCCACGTGGGCTTTCCACGTCTTGCCTACCACGATCACGGTAGGGGTTTCCGCGTCCAGAAGCGCACGAATCATCGGATCCCGCTCGGCGGAGCCCCCGGATTTACGAGTTGAGCCAAACGCCACGACCCGGGCGTGCTGCAAGTTCTCCTTGCGCATTTGCTGGAAGAACGCGGCCTCTTTTTCATTCGAGAGGGGAAAGCCCCCTTCGATGTAGTCGATCTTCATCTCGTCCAGGGCGTGGGCGATTTTGATCTTGTCGTCCAGGGTATAGTTCACCTGGATTCCCTGCATGCCGTCCCGCAGGGTGGTGTCGTACATGATGATGTTCCGGTCGGCGGTGCCGACCGGTTGTAGACCATCGCCGGCACCGGCGCCGGCGGACGTGTTCTCGCTATGTGTCATGGGTGGGTTACCTCTTTCAGTAGTCGGTGCCGGGACAGTGCGTTGACGTACGCTTTGGCACTGGCCTCAAGAATATCCGTACTGGAACCGCGTCCGGTGGAGCGCTTTCCGTCGATTTCGATAACTACGCTGGTTTCGCCGATCGCCTGCTTGCCGGGGGTTACCGCTTGGACGTTGTACTCTATCAACGTCGCATCCGTGCCGCAGGCACGTTCAATCGCCCGGAAGACCGCATCCACCGGGCCATCGCCGGTGGCGGCTTCCTCGTAGACCTCCTCATGATCGCGAATGCGGACCGTGGCGGTGGGAATGGACGTGTTCCCGGACTGGAAGTTAACGTACTCCAACACCAGAGAATCGGCGGTGCTTCCAAACTGTTCACTGAGGATCGTATACAGATCTTCGTCAAAGACCTCTTTCTTGCGGTCCGCCACTTTCAGAAACGCATCATACGCTTTTTTGATCTCTTCTTCATCGATAACGATGCCCAGCTCCGCCAGGCGCTTTCGGAACCCGTGCATTCCCGAGTGACGTCCCAACACGATCCGCGTGGCGTCTCGTCCTACGGATTCGGGGGTCATAATCTCATAGGTTTCGCGATGGCTCAGCATGCCGTGCTGGTGAATTCCCGCCTCGTGGGAGAAGGCGTTCTCGCCGACTACCGCTTTATTGCGCGGAATGGGAAAGCCGATCATCGTGGAGACCATCCGCGAGGTGGAGTAGAGCTGCCGCGTATCGATCCGGGTGTCCACGTTAAACGCGTCTTTGCGGACTTTCAGCGCCATCACCACCTCTTCGAGGGCAGCGTTTCCGGCGCGTTCTCCAATGCCGTTGATCGTGACCTCTGCCTGCCGGGCACCGGCGTTGTTCGCGCTGACCGTGTTCGCCACCGCCAGCCCCAGGTCATCGTGGCAATGCACGCTGATAATCGCCTTGTCAATATTGCTTACGCGGTTACGGATCGTGGTGATCAGGTTGGCGTATTCACTGGGAACGGTGTAGCCCACGGTGTCCGGAATGTTGAGAATCGTGGCGCCCTCTTCGATAGCGATGTCCAGCACCTGGCACAGAAAATCGATATCGGTGCGGGTGGCGTCCTCCGGGGAAAACTCTACCTCCGCCGCCTTGCTCCGGGCGTACCGGACGGATCGGCGGGTCATCTCCAGCACCTCTTCCGGGGTTTTCTTGAGCTTGTACTGCATGTGTACCGGCGAGGTTGAGACAAACGTGTGAATCCGGGAGTGGGCGGCGTTCACCAGGGCATCAGCAGCGGCATCGATATCCTTTTCATTACTGCGGGTGAGGGCGGCGATGGTGGAGTCCTTCACGCGATCCGCGATCAGGCGACACGCTCGAAACTGCTCAGGCGAAGAGACCGGGAACCCCGCCTCAATTACATCAACTCCGAGATGCTCGAGTTGCAGCGCGATCTCAAACTTCTGTTCGACGTCTATGGACGACCCCGGCGACTGTTCTCCGTCGCGTAAGGTAGTGGCGAAAATCTGGACATGTGCCATCTGGTCCTCCTTGAAGAAATAAAAAAAAGCCGTCCTCCCGGGGGAAGGACGGCCTTTTCATCCGACTGCCTTACAGGCTATCCCTCCACGCGCATATACCGGGCCCCGATAATAATGAGGCCGAGAATGGGTAGAAGGTGTAGTGCCGCAGTCGGAGCGATACTCATTAGCGGTAGTGTTTATCAAACGGCGCGATGTGTCAACAAAAAACGCAAAATAAGGCGGTTCTCAGCCGAGATTCTCTTTCCACCACACCCGGCGGGAGATGTGGTAGGTTATACACCGAGGGAACATGGAAGCAACGTCCGTTTTTGATCGGCTCAGTGCGCAACTCCAGGATGAAGATCGCCGGCGGATGCTTGCGTCGATTCGTGAATCGATGCAAGAGCACGCCACACCTCTGGCGGAGGAGTCGGATACGCCTCCGGCATCGATTGATCAGCAGTTGAACTCAATGAGTATCTGGCGGCGGCTGATCCTGTTTTTCCTCCAGGTGTTCCGTGGGGCGGATCGGGAGGAGGTCGTTCGGCGGTGGATGCTCGGGGACGTAGAGACGACGGTCCACCGGGACGGCGGCGGTGCGATTGACGGTCGGCGCCATCTGTTTCTCGAACCCTTCGCCGAGGAGATTACGAAGCTTCGTGAGTCGGCGAAGCAGTTGGAACGAACGATACGGGGAGTTACCAATTATCGCAAAGAACTGGTGCTCATACTGGCGACGGACCTCTTTCCATCGGTACATCAGGATCTACTGCACCAGACCAGTACCGATCAGATCCAAAAGCTGGATGAGCCCAGTGAGCGCATGATGAAGAGAACGCTGGCGGAATCGCTGGATAATCGGATCGAGCAGATCCCTCCCGACGCTCGCTCTTCGATGCGGCGCGCGATGTCACAGGGGGATTCTCTGGTGAAACTGGTATCCGTTGGCTACGAGACGATGGTCACCGCGTTTGAGCGCTCCGAGGGACATCAGGCATGGTGTGCCTTTGACTATCTCGAGCGGCCGCTTACCGATTTGTATTACGCCCTGGTGCAGCTGCGGGAACCGCTGGACCTCAATCTGTTGGAATCGCTGGCGTTGCTTGCCGAATCTCTCGGCAGCGACGGAGATGGCACTTCTGATCCGGAGACGGTACAAGCCGCCATTCGGAACCGGCTGTCGGCGATGTTCGCCGCCTTTGATGAGTTTCGATCGTTCATGGCGCGCTATCCTCTGCTGGATGTGCTGCGGATCATTAAAGAAGATCCATGGTGGTCGGTAGAAGCTGCCACGGCGGGAGAAGACTGGATCGGAATATACCGAGCGTTCTTCACCGAACGAATACAACGGCAAGTGCTGCACGTTGCCTTGCAGAATCAGCTGCGCGTCCGTCTGGAGGAGCTCGCCGATGCCTGTGGCGGTACGGTACGGCATCTCCCGGGTCTTCCTGACGGTACAAACGGCGTTCGTACCACTCACTGGTTCCTGGGCTCCGCGCTGGAAAGCATGGCAGAAGGCTTATGGAACGATGCGATGCCGAGCTTGCGGATCATTCTCACCAGTGGTGAGTTCTACAAGAGCTCCAACCGGGCACAATTCAACGATGCGTACAACGAGTTCGAGGCGCTGGCCGGAAAGATCGATCAACTCAAGAAGGACCTCGCGCCGGAAGAGGCGTGGGGGGCGATGGTGTCGGCCGAAGCGGATCCCGCGCAGCGTACGAAAATGGTGCAGCGCATTGATCAGGAGGTGCTCAGCCTGGCGGATCAGGCCCGCACCACGATCGAGACGATCGTAAACGTCCTCGGAGGCATTCTTTACGCGCGCCCCGGCAGCTCCTACGATACCCTGGCAAACTACGGACAGATCGGCGGTCGAAGAAACGCGGAGTTCATTGAAGAACTGCGTGATCTGCATCGGCGACTCAGCGTGTATCTCGGTACTCTCGGTGAGCTGGACGCCCTGGAGCGCCGGGACAAGGAGAACGAAATCAGCCTCGTTTCTCCCCCGCCGCAGGGCTGACGAGACGGGACGGAATCCGCTATGCTCTGACCTCGTATGAAACAGTACTGGACTCCCTGGAAAACCCGGGTGATTGCTGCGTTAACCTCAATCGCCGGTGATGATGTCGATTCCAAACAATTGGAAGAAACCCTGCTGATTGAGACGCCGCCGGATATCACAAAAGGCGATATCGCCTTCCCGATGTTCCCGTTTGCCCGGATTCTGCGGAAGAACCCGGCGCAGATCGCTGCCGCGGTAGTGGAGGCGCTCAATGAGGAAGAATCGGATTCGCTGGGCACGGTGGAGGCCGCGGGTCCATACGTGAACGTCTTTCTTCGCCGCGATACCGTCGCCGCTGCGGTCATTAATGAGGCGCTCGCGCGAGGCACGTCGTACGGAGACGGCACGGCTCTCTCCGGCCAACGCGTGATGATCGAGTTCAGCTGTCCAAACACCAACAAGCCGCTCCACCTCGGCCACTTGCGCAACGACGCGCTCGGAGAAAGCGTTGCGCGAATGCTCTCCGCCGCCGGGGCTGAGGTGCGGAAAGTAAACCTGATCAATGATCGGGGAATCCACATCTGCAAGTCGATGGCGGCGTATCGCCGCTTTGGTAATGGCACCGATCCGGAGACGGAACAGAAAAAATCCGACCACTTCGTGGGAGACTACTACGTCAAGTACGCGCAATGGGAGAAAGAAGATCCTCAGGCGGAACCGGAGGCTCGGCAGATGCTTCAGGCGTGGGAGGCGGGAGATCCCGAGATTCATGATCTGTGGCTCACGATGAATCGGTGGGCGATCGAGGGAATTGAAGAGACCTACCGCCGCACCGGAATACATTTCGATCAGACCTATTTCGAGAGTCAGACCTACCGTCTCGGACGGGATGAGATTCTCAAAGGGCTCGAAGATGGAGTCTTTTACCGTGACGAAAACGGCACGGTGTGGGTGGATCTCACCGATATAGACCTGGACAAAAAAGTACTGCTCCGGGGGGATGGAACGTCGTTGTACCTCACTCAGGATATCGGCACAGCGATACGCCGCCACGAGGACTGGCCGTTTCAGCGGTTGATCTACGTCGTCGCCTCGGAACAGCGCTACCATTTTCAGGTGCTCTTCGAGGTTCTTCGGCGGCTGGGAAAAGAATGGGCGGGAAACCTGTACCATCTGGCGTACGGCATGGTGAATCTTCCCGACGGCAAAATGAAATCCCGAGAAGGCACCGTGGTGGATGCCGACGATCTGCTCGATCGGCTTACACAGCTGGCTGCGGACGAAATTCGTGGCAAAGGCCGGGAGGAGCACGTGGACGATGTAGAGGCCACGGCGGGAAAGGTTGCCTTGGCGGCGCTGCATTACTATCTGCTGCAGACGGGACCGGTAAAAGACATGGTGTTTGACCCGGAAGAATCACTCTCCTTCTCCGGCAATACCGGACCGTACCTGCAGTATCTCGGTGCCCGCGTGTCCAGCATGCTTCGCCGACAGGCCGCGCCGGAGGCCGTTACGGAGCGAACACCCGACACCGATGATGAATGGCAGCTGATTCACCGGTTGGCCGGGTATCCCGCCACCGTGGTGGATGCGGCGGAGAACCACAACCCGGCATTGCTCGCCGGCTACCTTTATGATACGGCCAAGACGTTCTCACGCTTCTACCACGACCATCCCATAGCTGTATCCGATGATGCGGCGCAGCGGGAATATCGGCTCGGATTGTCCCGGGCGGTCATGAATATGATGCACCATGGGCTCACCTTGCTGAATATTCCGTTCGTGGAGGCGATGTAGACTACGAAAATGTAGTACGTTTCGGTAGTTAGGCCTACATGTGTGTATGACTTACAATTGTGTGGGTATATCAGGAAACATCATAATTTGCTGTCTCATAAGTACTTATCGGCATATCGGTATAGTTGGCACGTAAATTGCTTTCAAATAGGGCACGCGTTTTTTCACATAAGGAGTGTCCATGCAACGCAAGGTACGGCCAGAGAAGCAAGCCCTATACGACCCTCAGTTTGAGCACGACAACTGCGGCGTCGGGTTTGTGGCACACATCAAGGGACATGCCTCCCACGATCTGATTCCCAAGGCTCGGGAGGTGCTGGTAAATATGACCCATCGCGGCGCGGTGGGAGCAGAAAAAAACACCGGTGATGGGGCGGGTATCCTCACCGCCCTTCCGCACGCGCTCCTTGAGCGAGTTGCAAAAGAGGAGCTTCAGACGGAGTTGCCCGAGCGAGGCCGTTTTGCGGCGGGACTCTTCTTTCTCCCTCAGGACGATCGCGAACGCGCCGCCTGCGAGGATGCGGTAGAGCGGATCACCGCCGAGGCGGGGCAGCGGTTTATCGGGTGGCGAGATGTGCCCCGAGATAACAGCATGATTGGTCCCAGCGCCCTGGCCGCGGAACCAACGATCAGGCAAGCGTTTATCGCCGCGGGAGATCAGGTAGACTCGGAGGTGTTTGAGCGCAAGCTGTACGTCATCCGCAAAGTAGCGACCAACACCCTTCGAGGGAGCACCAACGATAGGAGCCACTTTTTCTATATCTGTAGCCTCTCAACGCGCAACATCGTGTACAAAGGGATGCTCACGCCGGAGCAGCTCTTTACCTACTATAAAGATCTGTCGGATCCGCTCTTTGATACCCATCTCGCGATGGTGCACAGCCGGTTTTCTACCAATACCTTTCCCAGCTGGGACCGGGCGCAGCCGTTGCGTTTCATGAGTCACAACGGTGAGATCAACACACTCCGGGGTAACGCGAACAAAATGCGGGCGCGGGAAGGCGTCATGGAGAGCGATCTTTTCGGTGATGATGTGGCGAAGATCACGCCGGTGATCGAGCCTGGTCTTTCCGATTCCGGCAGTTTTGACAATGTGCTGGAACTGTTGCTTCAAAGCGGTCGGGAGCTCCCCGAAGCGGTGATGATGATGGTCCCCGAAGCGTGGCAGAACCACCGCCATATGCCCGATGTGGGCAAGGCGATGTACGAGTTCATGAGTGCACAGATGGAGCCCTGGGATGGGCCCGCATCAGTGGCATTTACTGATGGTCACGTCATCGGAGCGGTCCTTGATCGCAACGGCTTACGCCCCAGTCGCTACTATCTCACCGATGATGATCTGGTCATCATGGCCAGTGAGGTGGGGGTGTTGCCGGTGGATCCGGCAACCGTTACCCACAAAGGGCGGCTCCAACCGGGGCGCATGTTCCTGGTTGATTTCGATCAAGGTCGAATTGTCGGTGATGAAGAGCTGAAAAACGGAATCGCCGGGCGCCACCCGTTCCGGCAGTGGCTCGAGGAGCAACGCATTGCCCTGGACCATCTGCCACGTCCCGAAAACGTACGTCAACTCGAGGCGGATACGATCCTGGAGCGCATGCGGGCGTTCGGCTTTACCCTCGAGCACCTCAATCTCATCCTCAAGCCGATGGCCGAGGATGCCAAAGAGCCGTTGGGTTCCATGGGGAACGATGCCCCTCTGGCGGTGCTCTCGGATAAGCCGCGTTTGATGTACGATTACTTCAAACAACTCTTCGCGCAGGTCACCAATCCACCGATCGATTCGATTCGTGAAGAAGTGATTATGAGCCTCGGTTCGTACATCGGACCGGAGGGCAACGTTCTGGTTCACAGTCCCGAGGATGCCCATCGGCTGTGGCTCGATCATCCGATCCTCACCAATGAGCAGACCGAGCAGCTGAAAGGGATGGATCACCGCGGGTGGCGCTCGCGAGTGATCGATATCACCTATCCGAGAGAGGAAGGTGGGGATGTTCTGAAGGGAGCATTAGAGCGCATCGCCGATCAAGCGGAGGAGGCGATCCGCGAGGGATACAGCTTGGTAGTACTCTCCGATCGCGCGGCATCGCGGGATCGAGTACCGATTTCGGCGCTCTTGGCGACCGGTACGGTCCACCACCGGTTGGTACGGAACCATAGCCGCACGAGAATCGGAATCATTCTCGAAAGCGCGGAACCCCGAGAGGTGCATCACTTCTGCACCCTCGTCGGATACGGCGCGGATGCGATCAACCCGTACCTCGCCTATGAAGCGATGTGGTACCTTCAGGAAGATGGACGCCTCCGTCAGGACTTACTGCGTGCGGACATCGTTGAGGCGTACCAGTACGCATTGCAAAAAGGGATGCGGAAGGTCTTCGGCAAGATGGGAATCAGCACCCTGGAAAGCTACAAGGGCGCCCAGATCTTTGAGATTGTTGGTCTGGCAGATGAGGTTGTGGACTACGCATTCGTGGGAACGGCTAGTCGCATCCAGGGCGCCAGGTTCGCTCAGCTTGCTCGGGAGGCGCTCCGGCGGCATGAGCTTGCGTGGCCCACCGGCAACGCCCAGATCGGCTCTGAGTTTGTGAATCCCGGTGACTACCAGTGGCGTACCGGCGGTGAAAAACACATGTGGGATCCCCAGTCGATCGCCGACTTTCAACGGGCGGTTCGGCAGGGAGACAGAAGTGCATTCACCCGCTTCAGTGAGCGGCAGAATCAGCGCACGACCGAACAGGCCACGCTGCGCGGATTGTTGCGCTTCAAGGAGGGCGATCCAATTCCCCTGTCGGAAGTTGAGCCCGCCGAGAACATCGTGCGCCGGTTTGCCACCGGAGCGATGAGTTTTGGGTCCATCAGTCCTGAGGCGCACGAGACCCTCGCGATCGCCATGAACCGGATTGGCGGGAAATCCAACACCGGTGAAGGCGGAGAGATGCGTGAGCGCTACCAGCCGCTGCCCAATGGAGATAGCAAGCGCTCGGCGATCAAGCAGGTGGCGTCAGGGCGATTCGGTGTGACCATCGAGTACCTCACCAAGGCGGATGAGCACCAGATCAAGATGGCCCAAGGCGCCAAGCCCGGAGAGGGCGGTGAGCTCCCGGGAAAGAAGGTGTTCGATACGATCGCGAAGACCCGGTTCTCAACCCCCGGGGTGGGTCTGATCAGTCCGCCGCCGCACCACGACATCTACTCGATCGAGGATCTCGCGCAGCTGATCTTCGACCTGAAGAACGCCAATCCGTCCGGGCGGATCAGTGTAAAGCTGGTTGCCGAAGTAGGGGTAGGAACGGTCGCCGCCGGTGTCGCCAAGGCGCACGCGGATCATATTCTCATCTCCGGCCATGACGGCGGTACGGGAGCCAGCCCGCTCACCGGTATCAAGACCGCCGGCGTGCCCTGGGAGTTGGGGCTGGCGGAAACGCACCAGACGCTGGTGCTGAACGATTTGCGCAGCCGCGTCGTCCTTCAGACGGACGGGCAGATCAAGACCGGCCGTGATGTTGCGATCGCCGCGATGTTGGGGGCTGAAGAGGTGGGATTTGCCACCAGCTCACTCATCGCCGAGGGCTGCATCATGATGCGCAAGTGTGAGAAGAACACCTGTCCGGTGGGTATCGCTACCCAGGACGAACGTCTTCGAAAGAAATTCGCCGGCAAGCCCGAATACGTGGTCAATATGATGTTTTTTGTGGCGGAAGAACTCCGGGAAATCATGGCGCACCTGGGATTTCGGACGTGGGAAGAAATGGTCGGGCGCGTGGACATGCTGGAAACGGACGACGCGGTGCGGAACTGGAAGAGCGAGGGCGTGGATCTGAGCGCGCTTCTGACCCCCGTTTCTCCCGGAGAAGGGCACAGCGGCGTGTTTTGCTGTGTGCGTCAGGACCACGGTATTGATACCGTCCTTGATCGAACGTTGATCGCTGAGGCGGAACCACTGTTTACCCGGCGGGAACCGGTGCACGTGGAAATGTCGATTCGCAATACCGATCGCACGACCGGTGGAATGCTCAGTCACGAAATCGTCAAACGGATCGGCGCGTACGAACTCGAAGCCAACAGCTTTCATGCCCGGTTCACCGGCAGCGCGGGACAGAGCTTCGGCGCGTGGCTGGCCCAGGGCGTCACCCTCGAGCTGGAAGGTGATGCCAATGACTACGTCGGTAAGGGCCTGTCCGGCGGGCGTATCATCGTGTATCCGCCCAGACAATCGCGATTTCGCGCCGAGGAAAACATCCTCATCGGAAATGTCGCGTTCTACGGAGCCACCGGCGGCACGGCGTTCATCCGCGGGGTTGCCGCCGAGCGTTTCTGCGTTCGAAACTCCGGTGTCGACGTCGTCATAGAAGGGGTGGGTGACCATGGCCTCGAATACATGACCGGCGGAACCGCTGCAATTCTCGGCGATGTGGGCCGAAACTTTGCAGCAGGAATGAGCGGTGGGGTTGCCTACGTCTGGGATCGGAAGGGCACCCTGTCGGAGTACATCAATCCCGGGATGGTAGAGATCGTAGAGTTGGAGACGGAAGACGAAGAGAAGCTTCTTGGCATGGTTCGCGAGCATATGCAGCTCACCCAGAGTGAGGTTGCTCAGGAGATTCTGAGCAACTGGGGACACCACCGCACGGAGTTTGTCCGGGTGATTTCACCCACCTACCGACGTATTCTTGAGCTTCGCCGGGACCGAGATGAGCTGAACCAGGAGGTTGTACATGGGTAAGCCCACAGGATTTATGGAGTACGAGCGCCGCACGGCGGCGCATAACGATCCGGCGGTACGGATCGAAGATTTTCGGGAGTTTAAACGAGAGCTCGATGATGAAGCGCGGCAGACCCAGGGGGCGCGGTGCATGGACTGCGGTGTGCCCTTCTGTCAGTCCGACTTTGGATGCCCGGTGGACAACCTCATTCCCGAGTGGAATGACCTCATCTACCAGGGGAAATGGGATGAGGCGTTCTACCGGCTGATGAAGACCAACAACTTCCCCGAGTACACCGGTCGAGTGTGCCCGGCGCCGTGCGAGCACGCCTGCGTTCTCGCTATTAATGAGCCGGCGGTTACCATCAAAGAAAACGAGGCCGCGATCATCGATCGTGCCTATGACAGCGGGCTGATGGCGCCGCGGGTTCCCCAGTATCGCACCGGTAAAACGGTGGCGGTCGTTGGAAGCGGTCCGGCCGGATTGGCTGCTGCGGATCAACTGAACCAGGCGGGCCATACGGTGACCGTCTATGAGCGGCAGGACCGCATCGGTGGATTGCTGATGTACGGTATTCCCAACATGAAGCTTGACAAGGAGTTGGTGGAAAAACGGAACGGTATCATGGCCGCTGAAGGAATAAGTTTTCGTCCCGGAGTAGACGTGGGGCGAGATATTTCTGCGCGGCAGCTGATGGACTCCCACGATGCGGTGGTTCTCGCGGTGGGAGCCACTAAGCCGCGGGATCTTCCCGTTCCCGGCCGGGAGCTCAAGGGGGTTCACTTTGCGATGGATTTTCTGGCAGCAAACACAAAGAGTCTCCTCGATTCGCAACACCGGGATGGAGCGTTCATCTCCGCGGAAGGCAAGAACGTTATCGTTATCGGTGGAGGGGACACGGGAAACGATTGTCTCGGCACCTCAATGCGCCACGGATGCGCCTCGCTGACCAATTTCGAGCTGTTGCCGAAGCCCCCGTCGCAGCGGACGGAGGAGATGCCGTGGCCCACCTTCGCGCGAACGTACAAAATGGACTACGGTCATGAAGAGGCGGCGGCGGTATTCGGAAAGGACCCCCGGGAGTATTCGATACTCACCAAGGAGTTTGTCGGTGACGACCAGGGCAATCTTACCGCCGTGCGCACCGTGCGTGTCGAGTGGATCAAAGAGCCCGGTAGTCGTCCCCGGTTTGAGGAAATCCCCGGGAGTGAAGAGGAATGGCCGGCGGATCTGGTGTTGCTGGCGATGGGATTTTTGGGGCCCGAAGACTACATCGCCGAAGAGCTCGGGGTTGAACGGGATGAGCGGAGTAATATCAAGGCGGAGTACGAGCAGTTCGCCACGTCGGTACCGGGCCTCTTTGCGACCGGAGACGCCCGGCGCGGTCAGAGTCTGGTGGTGTGGGCGATAAAAGAGGGTCGCGGAGCCGCCCGGGAGGTAGATCGCTATCTCATGGGGCGGACCAACCTGGTGTGAGCGCGATTGAACAGTGACTCTTGACGGAGCCGCCACAATTCTGTTAAATGATGCTCTCACACAATTTGGAGAACATAAAGATGTATGCACTGGTAGAAATCAAAGGCAAGCAATACAAAGTCGCGCAGGATAGCGTTCTGAGAGTCGATCATATCGATTCTGAGCAGGGGAGTGCAGTGGAGTTCCCGTCGGTTGTTCTTCTCAAGGATGACGGCGGAACAAAAATCGGAACTCCCTATGTGACCGGTGCCGTGGTAAAAGCTGAGGTTGAAGAGCACACCCGTGATCGTAAGGTGGTGGTCTTCAAGCACAAACGGCGAAAAAACTATCGCCGCACAAAGGGGCACCGGCAGCACTACTCCACGATACGCATCAAGGAGATCGCCGGGGCGTGATCCAAGTCCAATGATCAACGTCCAGGTAACCGTGACTGACGGCGCTCCAACGAGGGTCGTGTCGTCGGGCCACGCGGTGCGAAGCGGGGCGACAGACAGTGCCCCCTGCGCAGCCGTTTCGGTGGTGCTGAAGAGTTTCGGGCTGAGTCTTGCCGGCAACGCCCAATGCCGGGTGCGCGCCAGGGCGGAGCAGCCGGGGATGCTGGATGTGACGTTAGATGGATGTGAGGATCAGCGGTGGATAGCCGGGGTCTGGACGGTAACGGAAACGAGCTTGCGCGAAATTGCAGCTGCGTGGCCGGACCAAGTTCAATTATCTATAACCGAGGAGAAGAGATATGGCTCATAAAAAGGGTGGCGGTAGTTCCAAGAACGGACGTGATTCCAATTCCCAACGCTTAGGCGTAAAGCGCTTTGGTGGAGAGCTTGTCACGGCGGGTTCAATTCTGGTGCGCCAGCGGGGTACCAAGCTCCACCCCGGAGAAATGGTGGGTCGCGGAAAAGATGACACGCTGTTTGCCAAGGCGGATGGTACCGTTCGCTTCCACACGCGCCGGGGAAAGAAAGTAGTTTCAGTCACGCCCGTAGAAGCGCAGTAGAGAGGTAGTCCGCTGTTTACTGATGAGGCGGAGATTCATGTCAGGTCCGGAAACGGCGGAGCCGGAGCGGTTTCGTTCCGCCGGGAGAAGTACGTCCCCCGAGGCGGACCTGATGGTGGAGACGGCGGGCGCGGCGGAGACGTCGTGTTTGTGGTCAGGTCCAACGTAAAGACGCTGTCGTATCTGGCGATGCGGCGGCGTTTTTTTGCGCAGAACGGGCGTCCCGGGGCGGGGCGTCAGCGGGATGGTGCCCGCGGCGAGGACGCGGTAATTGAAGTACCGCCGGGTACGGTTGTGTTTGACTCCAATACCGGTGAGCGTCTCCTGGATTTAACGGCTGAGGGTGACCGTCACGTTCTGTTTGAGGGTGGTCGGGGCGGAAAAGGTAATACTCACTTCAAGACCTCCCGGCACCAGACACCCCGCTTCTCCCAGCCCGGTGAGGAAGGGCATGAACGAACCCTGCGGGTTGAGCTCCAGGTCATCGCAGATATCGGGTTCGTGGGATTGCCCAACGCTGGAAAGTCAACGCTTCTCAAAGTACTCACCGCGGCAGATCCCAAAATCGGAAACTATCCGTTTACTACGGTGATCCCCAATCTCGGGGTCATGCACCACTACGATCAGGATATCGTCCTGGCGGATATCCCCGGCATCATTGAAGGAGCCTCCGGCGGCGCGGGTCTCGGAATCCGATTTCTGAAACATATCGCGCGCACCCGGGGCCTGGCGTTCGTGGTCGATGCTACCGATGAGGATCCTGAGCAGACGGTGGAAACGTTGCGTAATGAACTTCGGCAATACGATGCAGGATTGCTTGACAAGCCGGCCCTGGTCATCAGGAGCAAAGCTGATCTCCTCGCGGAAGCGGATCTCCCCGACACGATCTCCGGCGACTCTGCCCTGGCGGTGTCCGCGATGACGCGTCGGGGAATAGATTCGCTGAGAACTGCCTTGTTTCAACTGGCCACTACTGAGGAGGACACCCCGTGAGTGCGGCGGAGATGTTTTTCGGGGGGTCTTTTGATCCGATTCACCTGGGGCACCTCTTTGCGGCGCAGGAGGCCGCGACGGTGGTGGGGGCATCAAAGGTCTTGCTGGTTCCTACCGGCCGAAACCCACTGAAACCGGAAGCGTCCAGTGCCTCAGCGGAAGACCGTCTGGAGATGGCGCGGCGAGCGGTTACAAATAATGAAACCTTTAGCGTGAGCGATGTGGAAGTTCTTGGCTCTACCGCCGTCGGTGCGGACCCATCGTACACCGAGGCCACGGTGCACACGTTGATCAATACCGGAGCGCTCATCCCACGCCCCTCGCTCATCATCGGAGACGATTTGCTGCCGGAGTTACCCCGATGGCGCAACTATCGATCGCTCCTCGAAGCAGTTCGCCTGGTCGTGGTCACCCGGGGCGGCGTGGACCGTTCAATCCTTCCGCCGGAGGCGGGATCAGATACGTGCATCGTGGAGAACCCCGAGATCCCCGTGTCTTCTACCACCGTCCGCAGCCGCTTGCAGCAGGGACGCTCGGTCCGCTACCTTGTCCCTGACGCCGTTTATGAGTACATCAACACGCATCAACTCTATCAGTGATATCATCGTTGAGAGACTGCCGAATCGGGTTTCTCAACGTCGGTTGCAGCATATTCACGGGGTAATTGAGACCGCCGTGTCGCTGGCTGAGCGCTTTGGGGTGGACCGGGAGCGGGTACGCCTGGCAGCAGCCGCCCACGATATGGATCGCGATCTTTCTGCCGGAGCGGCCTTGGCGCTCGCTGCCGACTGGGGAATACCGCTTTCCACCGCGGAGCGCAGACATCCTGCCCTGATTCATGGGGCGCTCAGCGCGGAACGGCTGAGACGACAGTACGGTGTTCTGGACCGGGAACTGCTCCATGCGGTTCGGCATCACACCCTGGGAGATCCGTCATTTGGACCGGTCGGCCATATTCTGTATGTCGCGGATTTCTGTGAGCCGGGACGGACACATCTCAGTTCAGAGGAACGCGGTGAGATTCTTGGTCAGTCTTCTCCTGAGTCGATGGTAGCGGCTACCATTCGGCGGGCATGGGAGCGCTTCGGCAGATTGGACACACCTACCAAAGCGTTGCTTGATCAGGTATCGGGAGGATAACCAGTTTTGGCCACACGAAAGATCAATGCCACCGTTACGTTTCTACTGCTCATCCTGATGGCGGTGGCGATCACGGTAGGTTTCCTCTACTCGCAACTGCGCACCGATGAGATCAGCACCGCCGCAGCGGAAGGGCAACTTCTTCGCGTTCTCGTGGTGGTAGAGGAAGAAGGCACTCCCTTCCTGGGATTTCTGTTGTTCTACCACCCCGAGACCTCACGCGTAGCCGTTCTTGATATCCCGCAGAACGTCGGTGGTGTGTTTCGAAGCCTGGAAAGAGTGGACAGTATCGACCGGGTGTTCTCTCGGGACGACCCTGACGTCTATCGCCGAGAGGTTGAACGGCTCACCGGTACGGACGTGGAGACGATGTTTGTTTTCAGTCGTGAGGGATTTTCCGATTTTATCGATCTCCTCGGAGGCCTGGAACTGTTCATCGTAACTGACTACCAAAGCGTGGATGAAGACAATCCGGTGCAGCATCCGGAAGTCGTAGATATTCGGGATCGACTCTTTGCGTCGCGACTCGATCGTCGGGCGAGGACCTCCCTGTTTCGGGAACTCGAATCGATGGGCGTTGATCGGCTCGTGCGACGGCGGATACAGGGTACCATCCGGGCGGTTGACGTTGAGGGTGAAACCAGAGACTTGCTGTTCCCCCATTTTGAGGGGCAGTGGCTGGAGCAGTCGGTTCGGCAGATTGAGACAACCCTGGCCTCCACAGAAGATGAGTCCGGAGACCAGCTGGTTGTGTCGATGGAAGTTCTCAACGGAACGGCATCATCCGGCATGGCGCGCCGGACGTCACAGATGTACGAGGACTTTGGTTTTGCCGTAAATCGATTGGGCAACGCAGATAGTGATCAAATCGAACATACCCTGGTCATTGACCGACGGGGAGCGGGC
>CAZNRF010000010.1:0-723 GCA_964575075.1 uncultured Spirochaeta sp.
CAACGGCGTGTACATGGTACCTGCCTTCGTAGGTCTTGGTTCTCCCTACTGGGATCAGTACGCTCGGGCGGCGATCGTCGGAATCACCCGCGGTGCAAACCGGGATCACATCGTTCGGGCAACCCTCGAATCGATCGCCTACCAGACGCGTGACGTCGTGGACTGCATGGAGAAAGACTCCGGCATCCAGGGCAAAGAGCTCAAGGTTGACGGTGGTGCTTCCATGAACGACTTCCTGATGCAATTCCAGGCGGACGTACTTGGTGTGCCGGTTATGCGGCCGAAGATCGTTGAAACCACGGCTCGTGGTTCCGCTTTCCTGGCGGGTCTTGCGACCGGATTCTGGGGAGGTAAGAGTGAGTTGGTAAATGCGTTCGAGCTGGAGCGCAAATTTGAGCCTACCTTCGATAAAGCCAAGCGCGAAGCTCTGTACAAGGGCTGGCAGAAGGCTGTGAAGAAGGCGATGGATTGGGAAGACCACTAGACCAACCCGTCTACGCTGTAGGCTGATTCCTTACGCCCCCGATGTGTACGGCGCTTCTGTCGACACGTCGGGGGATTCTTTTTGCCAATGGTATTTCAGCGGCTCGTTCCTCCCGAGGCGGAGGCCGTCCACTTGCACGTTCGGCTGCGACTGCGTGTGCAGGATCGGGTGCGGTCGCGGGTAGCGAGCGCTCCGGGTGTGGATACGCTTCGCTGCTCAGCGTCGCGCGATTATACGTT
>CAZNRF010000010.1:733-9153 GCA_964575075.1 uncultured Spirochaeta sp.
CAGACCAACCCGTTTGCGGTGTAGGCTGGTTCCTTTCGCCCCCGGTGTGTACGGCGCTTCTGGCGACAGGTCGGGGGTTTCTTTTTGCCCATAGAATTTCGGCGGATCGTGCCTCCCGAGGCGGAGGCCGGCCGCTTGCAGGTGCGGGTGCGGGTGCGGGTGCGGCTGCGGGTAGCGAGCGCTCAGGCGGTTGATTCGCTTCGCTGCTTAGCGTCGCCCGATAAGCCGTTCTAACCGGTCCTGAGTGAGCTCCAGGTAGAGGGGCCGGCCGTGAGGGCATCGAGGTTCCGCTAAGGCCAGAGTTCGTTCTGCCAGATCCAGAGCCGTTATCCCATCCAGGTAGTCTCCGGCTTTGAGCGCGGCCTTGCACGCCATTTCAGCAATGAACTTTCGGTCCAGCGCTTCCTGAAGCCCGCCGAGCTCGAGGATCGTCTCGATAAGATCCTCTGAGTTCTCCCGGTATTCACCCGGCATCGCGGTGAGCTGCCAACGCCCCACCGCTACCCGCTCCAGAACGATACCGATGGCACCGTACTCTTGTTGGTGCCGCTGCAGAAGCTGGTCCTGGTCCGGGGATACTTCAAACTCATCGGGCACCAGTAGTTGCTGAGACGTGCGAGCCGCGGCGAAGCGATCGTAGAGTAATCGTTCGTGGGCGGCGTGTTGATCGATAATCCACGCACTGGTGCCACGCTCGACAATGAGAAACGTGCCAAAGAGCGTACCCCGATACACGAGCTGCTCCGCGGACGGTACGGCCCGGGTGTGGTGGTCGAAATGGGCCGTGCTTCGCCACGTGGTAGGTCGTGGTGACGGACGAGCGGACGTAGGCGTGCGCGAGGGCGCGGGCGGTTGAGTTTCCGGCCGTTCCGCAGCTCTGGGAGTGGAGTACGGGAAGGTGGACTCGCTCTTCGCCGGCGCATGAGCGGGACCATCTCCGGTGTGCTGGGGCCAAAGAACCCCATCGAGACTGGTGGTCTGCACCGTCCATGCCCGGAGAAACGAGCGGAGCACCTCAACGATACGATGGTGGAGCTCACCACCGTTGCGCAGCCGCACCTCCCGCTTGGCGGGATGAATATTGAAGTCCACCAGTGAGGGGTCAATATCGATCAGTACCGCCGCCGCGGGAAACAGGCCGCCGTGCTGTACATCCTGGTAGGCGTACTCTACCGCCTGGACGAGCTTGTACTCCCAGACGCGGCGACGATTCACAAAGATCTGAATCATTTTGCGGTCGCGCCGGACGATCGCCGGTTCCGCGGCGATAATCCGGAGTGAGAACCCTTCAGCGCTGCCCGAAAGTTCATACAGGCTTTCCCGTGGTACTTTCGCGCCGTAGACCGCCGCTACCCGGTCGAGTTGGGTTTGCACCGGTAGGACCTGAGCTGAGCCGGATCCGCTGGTATGGGTAAACTCCACCTCCGGAAAGGGGAGCGCCTTGTCGAGAATCGTGTTGCGAATCGCCTGAGTCTCCGCTTGGGGGCGAGAGAGAAAGCGGCGCCGGGCGGGGAGATTGGCAAAGAGCCGGCGCACTTCCACCGTGGTTCCGAGCTTCGGCGGCGCCGGTTGCAGAGCCTCCGGTTCCCCGTGCCGTACGGTGAGCACTCGCCCCGACGTGGCAGCCCTTTCCGAGGACCGGATCGTAAGCTCGCTCACCGCGGAAATGCTGGCCAACGCCTCCCCGCGAAACCCGAGACTACGGCTCGCTTCCAGGTCTTCAAGCGTTCGAATTTTGCTCGTTGCGTGGGGCTGCCAGCACAGTTCAAGGTCCGCCGGACTCAATCCCCGGCCATCGTCATGTACACGAATAAGCTCGGAGCCGCCTTCGGTCCATGAGATATCTATTCTTTGCGCTCCGGCGTCGAGGCTGTTGTCTAGGAGCTCACGGACAACCGAAGCGGGGCGCTCAATAACTTCGCCGGCAGCGATCCGCCGGGAGACTTCCGGTGGCAGGAGCGCCACCGGATTCGGTACATCCATGCCCGGTACTAGAACCCGATCTGAGTCTGAATTGCAACCGTCGGGGCCATACGTGGCTGGCCGTTATCATCGTAGTTGATGTCGACGTCCTCATCACGTACGGTGGCGGTGGTTACCTGTGCTACGATCCGAACGACGTCGTTAAACGGATACGCTACGTAGCCGTTCAGGGTTGTGTTCGCATCAAACAAGGTTGCGTCCTCATAATCGCCCCAATTGGCAACCGTCGCGGCGAAATGGGTTCGCCGATAGGTGAGGCCGGTCTCAATGCCGAAGGGGAGCAATCCTTCCTGCAGGTCTAAAGAGAGCATAAACTCGTCGTCATCGCTCCCTTGCCAGGAGCCATCATCGGTTACTTCCCAGGGCCAGAAGTATCCCGCAGACAGGTACACCACCTCCAGCAACGACGCTCCCGCTTCCCCGGCGATTCCCATAGTCCGAAGATCGTACTCCTCCGATTCAGTATCGGCGAGATATGCCAGGGTTTCTTCAGCGTAGGTACCCCGGAGGCGATCGTAGCCGGGACCGTAGAACGCCGGCCGGAATATGCCGTCGAAGCTGCGGTACTCGAGACGATAATCCAACAACGTAACGTTGCCCCGCGCGCCGGCGGCCCATCCGAAGTTCTTCAGTTCGCCGGAGGAAAAATCTACCAGGGCATCCGTCTTGAGACCGCTGTTGATCGCCTCACCGGTGCCGTCACCGTCGGGATCATACGTTGCATCCTCTCGGAGGTACGGAATCAGACCGCCGCCTTCAGCGAAACCGGTGAGCGAGAATATCTCCCGGTTGAGAATCGGCACCTCGAGGTCCATACCGACGTTGAGAAACAGGGGATCCGCCGTTTCTACCTCTGACAAGAGGGCCTGGCTGCCGGGAGCGATATCGGTGATCGCGCTCATTCCCACTGCGGCGGAGGTAACCGGCATCGCCGGCCGGAAGTACAATCGACCCGCATAAATCTCCGGGGCGGCCAAATCGTTGACCACCGTTTCCAGACCCCAACGTTCAAAGTCAAACCCCAAGTTAAACCCGATGCGTCGGACCGTGGGGAAGTCCGTGTCGTTGGCGTAGTTCCGCATCAGCAGACCTTGCCCCACCGTCAGATTGGAGAGGTTTCCCGTCTTGACATAGAAGCCGTCGCCACGCTCGCCAAATTCCAGCGACTTGATCTTCAGCGCCAGGTCCGTGCCGAGATCTGCCAGCGCGACCAGTGGTTCGCTGGACCAATCCTGGTCCGCGCCGAAGGACCACTCGTTGTTCCCCTCCGGCCGGTACCAATCTCCCGCATCAAACAGATTCTCCTGGTAGGTGATCGGCAGGTAGAACTCTACCGACAATCGCCCCACCGACAGCCGCGGCTGAAATACCGCCTGCGCCCAGGTCTCTTCGTTGATCGTTACCGATCCCACCTGCAGGCCCGCGATACTGGCCAAGTTTTCGAACATCCGGTCGCCGACACCGTCGGTATCTTCTGCCGGTTCCTCGCTCACCTCCGGTGCCTGCTCGGTCGGCACGTCCGCTGGGGCCGGTTCTTCAGGCTCTTCCGGCTCTTCCTGTTCAGCAGTTGGAACATCCGCGGGGTCGAGCTCCACGAATTCCAGGCCTTCCTGTCGGGCGGCCATCTCGTCGTCACTCATCGTTTGGGGCTGAAACTCACCATCAAGGACATTGGCCCGCTCACCGGCGCCGAGGGAGATCGTCTCTCCGGTGAGCCCGGATTCAAACTCCACCTCGCCGGAAAAGACGAAGAGTTCTTCCTGAGGCTCCGGGGGGGTGGTCTCCGCGTCCGGGTCATCCCCCGCGCCTTGGTCGTCGCCGGTATCAGTTTCATCGCTGTCATCGCTGTCATCGCTGTCATCGCCGTCAGCAGCGTCACCCGCGTCCGGCGGCACCACACTCAACCCGAAATCGGTGCCTCGCACTCCAGCCACCGCGGTGGGCGTGCGGATCGAGTAGCGGCTCTCACCTCCGCGGACAAGGCGGGAGGCAACCATCCGCATTCGGCCTCGTTCCATGGCAAAGGAGTTCTCTTCCGCGTTGTCCCGTCCCTGGAGGCCTTCCACCACGAAGCGGGTTCCCGGGGCGATCCGCATGATGCTTCCGTTCGGATCCAAACGAATCTCCGCGGATGTATCGCCCGTAATGAGCTGATCTCCCGGATTGAGGGCGATACCGATATAAAAGTTCACCTCGAAATCTTCCGCGTCGCGAATTTGCAGTTCCGCGTCGTCGTCGAAATACTCGAGAATCGCCACCGGGTCCGATTGGGCGAAGGCCGTGGCCGCCGCGAGAATCAGGACGAATACCAGTACTCTGCGTTTCATCGTTGGTCTCCTTAGAATGTGATCGCGGTTTCGAGCCCGGAAGACACAACCCATGGATCTGCGCCTTCATCGGCGAGTTCGGGGTCATAGACGAGGTCGTACACCAGTGAGATTACGACGGGTCCCGATCGAATATTGAGTTGGGCGCCGATAATCGCGTCCTCCGCAGTGGTCAGTTCATCCCATCCGCGAATATCGAACTTCGTGTAGGATGCGCTGGCGCTGAGTCCCGAGAAACCCGGTACGACTCCCTCAGCGATCGCCAGTTGGCTCTGGAGCTCGGGGTAGGCGCTGCTATCCAGCGCGAACGGGCCGGATATGGTGTTAGTGAAGACCACCGCATCATTGAGCAGGCTGAATCCGATTCTCGTCCACCAGCCCGCGCCGCCGTCCACTTCTACCTCTTCATTGTAGCGGGCCAGACGATCCAGGCGGCGGCGATCGTAGGTCCGGTCAAAGTACTCCGGTATGAAGTTATCCTCCGTGACCCGAATCTGTGCGCCGTAGATCAGAAATCCCAGCAACCGTCCTCCGGCGCCTACCATTCCGCCCATTCGGTCGTCCTGGAAGACGAGATCACCGTATGCCGCCAGTGACATCACCGGCCGCGATAGGATCGGTTGCCGTACATCCAGGCCCCACACCAGCACCGACTCAACCGACGGGGCATCCTGGTAGAAATCACTATCGGGATCCCGCTCGGCAAAGTAGTAGGGATCGCGATCGGCGGCTACCGTGACCCCGATCTGCAGTTCCGGGAGGAGGGGAATCGCAGTACCGGCCAGAGGCCGCACGTACAGACGTCCCGCCAACAGATCCCACGCGGCCAGGTTGGATACCATCGTCTCCATTCCAAAGTAGCGCTGCCCCGCGAGAGCCCGATCAAAGTCAAACACCGCACCGCTGATTCGGCGGTCCGGAAGGAAGAGCTCGTTGGTGTAGCTGCTCACGATAAATCCGTTGCCCAGGGTGGCGCCGGGAAGGTTGCCCACTTGAGCGTAGATATCGTCGCCTTTTTGCCCATAGCGCACGTAGCGGAACTTGGGTAGGTACAGTTCCAGAAACGACGTGTCGTCATCGGGAACCCAGTCCTCTTCGCGCACTTCAAACTCATCCCGGTCTTCGCCACCGGTAAAGCGATAATTGAACGGGAGGTTCAATCCGACACCGAACCGTCCCAGGGTAAGTTCCGGTCGGAGCGCGAGAAGCTGGTACGTTTCCACCTCACCGGTCTCACTGTTGGTAAAGGAGGTGACGCCGAATGCAGCTTCTACCCCAAAGTCGGCGGAGGAAGCGTCCGTTTCAGTTTCAGTTTCAGTTTCCGCTTCCTGCTCCGGCTCATCCTGGGCGTACAACGTGACGCTCAAACCCATGAGGACGACCAGACTCCATACTATGAAAATTGCTCGTTTCATTCATCTCGCTCCTTTACCACTATCAATATAGCCCCGCCCCGTCATACTATCGAGGCGGAGAATATCATTTCTGCCGTCCGGTAGCTAATACTCCAGTCTGCCTTCCAGACCAAGCCGAATTCCCACGGCATGGAGCGTTCCCTCCTCATACCGCGCGGTATCCGCCAGCCACCCAAGATCACCATAGGCACTGATCGTGCCGTTTGCGCCAATCACCAGACTGGTGCGGTGGCGGGCAACCACCTCGCTTCCGCGGTACGAACCCTCCTCAAAGTCGGCCTGCACGGTGAGTTCTTCCTCGTGCTGGTAGTACGGCTCTTCCTGGAGTCGCTCGAACAGTGCCAGATCCGGATATCCCAGCGTCCGCCACCGCAGGATCGCGCCGGATCCCACCGTCACGGTGCGGGATGCAGGCCCGGTTATCTCCACGGAGGAGTCAATCTCCGCCTCGGTGGTCTCAAACCCGAAGAGGCGAGTCGTCTGGCCCACCGAAACGCCCCACTGCGGCTGGGAGCCCACCGGTTCATTCAGCCGGAGTGACACGCGGTTTTCAAACTCGTCGCTTCGATACCATGAAAACCGCGGGCGGCTTCCTTGTTCTCCGAAGAGGTTGATCGCGGCGGCGGTAACACCCAGCTCCCACTGTCTCCGGTCCGCGGCGCTGTCTGCTTCCCAGCGGCGGGTGCGGGCCACACCGGCGGTAATTCGCGAGGGCAGGTACAGATCGCGGGGGCGTGATCCAAACGCCCGGGTGAATCCGATCCGGGCGGCGGCATCGTGAGTTCGGGCAAGCTCGTCCGCACCGAGCGCCTGGTACCCCAGCTGCTCCTGCTCCTGAAACAGTTCCACTATCGGAACCGCAGTCATCGCCGCGGTATCTCTCCCCAGAGAGTCTCCCCACTGGGTGAGGTCATCCGCGAGGGATGCCCCATCACTGACCCGTTGGAGCGTCCAGCGGCGCTCATATTCGGGCGCTACCGCCCACGGCCGGGCCCCGGCTTGATTCACCTCCAGCGGCCAGCTCGCGAAGAACTCGAATCGGTCGGTTTGGTCCGCCGAGAGGGACGCGCGGTTGGTCCACCCGCCGCCGGGAGCAAACTCGAATCCGCCGATCCCGGTGGTAACCCCGACATCACCGGTGCGTTCCTGGCGCCCCTGCTTTTGGGGTATGGGTAACACGCGAGCGTTGCTGGCCAGCCAGGACGCCCCGTAGGGGTCGGCGTCTACCGCCTCATCAAGGGATCGTACCGAGGCGTCTGCAGTTATCGAAACGCCCACCGGGCCCAAAGCGGGAGGAGCCGCGGAGATGCCCCACTGTTGCAGAATCTCACGCTGGTCCGCGCGGTTGGTGGTGGTGAGGCGCCATGATCCCCAGTCCCCGGCGGAGATGAACTCCAGCGCTCGGTCTGCAACAGCTCCTCGGGGCGCGTAATCGCGATAGAAGCGCTCCCGCAGACGAAGGACGCCTGCCGGCAGAAGTGGGGCGTGCAGTCGATGTCCAAACGCGCCACTGCCTCCCTCGCCGTCGGTCTCAACCGTGGTTTGGACCTCGGTTAAGACGAGATCTCGTTCACCCCGGATCAGACTGGTGGAACGCAGGGCGTTTCCCACCGGCGTGCCGCCACCCGCAGCGGTGGTCGTACCGGTAGAGCCGGCACGAAACTCTTCTCCCTGCGCACTGACACGCTGCTCCACGGTCACGCGGGTATCGGCCAGCCGGCCCTCAGAGATCGTCCGTTGCCATACGGCGCCTACGTCACCGGCGGCGGATAGTCCCGCCACGGGATCGGTGGCGTGGAGCTCATCAACGTAGAGCGTTCCCGCCGACAGGCCGCGGGCCTTGACCTGGAGCGTGCGCAGGTAGGTGCTCTCATCGGGCAGATCCGCGGGCAGGTCGGTGGTGTCGTCGTCGATTCGGACCGTGCCGTCAGCAAGGGACACCGCTACCTCATGCCACCGACCGGTGAGCTCCGCGGCGGGCAGAGTCACGATGATACCGGCGTCGTCCGGAGCGTTTGCGTAGGGGACAAGGCGCACCTCAACGGTCTCCTCGGGAGACCCCGAGGCGTCCTCGAGGTACATAAACAGAACGAGGGTGCGGTAGCGATCCGGGGAGAACTCAGGGATGCTGGTCTCGAGCGCCACGCCTGGGTCCTCCACGGCAGGATCGCTACCGGTTGCGGCGGCGGTCGCGTTCTCCCACTCCAGCGCAAAGACCCGCTGGGAGCCGGCATCTGATGCCAGACGGTCTCCCACCACGGGGAACCGGCGGCGGAGGGCGTCCGCACCGGTGAGGGGGTCGGTCGTCTCGGCCACATCGGCGGTGCCACCACCGCGCGCGATTACCACGGCGTCGCTGGTACGGGTAACCTCCACCGAGCCGATGAGCACCCGCCCGCCGCTTACGGCGTCTGTGGTGGAGGTGTTACGAAGGCTGACCCGTGCCGCCCGGGTGGCACTCAGACGAGACCGATCGGTGCCGTCCAGCGGGATCGTCACCGTCTGCCAGCCCGTATCGGTCAGGGGATTTCCGGAGCCGGATTGCTCCAAAAGCGCGGAGAACACGCCCCCCGGCGCCTCCCCATCCACGACACCCTTGGCCTTGCCCTCCTCTCTCTGCCCCCCCGCCCGTCCGGGCTCGCCCCCGCCCCCCCGCCGTAAGCCCCCGGCCGCGACAAACTCCAGCCGCGCGTGC
>CAZNRF010000010.1:9163-16374 GCA_964575075.1 uncultured Spirochaeta sp.
CCGGGGCCGGCGTGATCCACAAGCGCGGGGGACACGCCCCCCGGGGCCGCTGCATCGTGGACACCGTTGGCATGGCCGTGCTCGCTGGGCGCCGCCGCCAGTCGGGGAGCGCCCTGGCCCGCCGGCGTAAGCCCCGGGGCGCGTCAAACTCGAGAAGCGGGTCCACGGCGCTGCGCCCTTCATCGAGGGTGCCGTCGCCGTCGAGATCTTCATCGAGGGCGCCGAGGTCCAGGCGAAGCTCGGGAGTGCCGCCTGCGGGCTGCGCCGCGGCGTCTCCCGAATCGGATCCTGCCGGCGGGAGTACCCGGTAGCGAACCGTTACGGACCTGGCGGTACGCAGATCCGTTTCTCCGCCGCTCACGCGGATGTGGGCGCCGACCCACTGTTCCGGCGATAGTTCATCCCATTCCAACACTGCCACCGGACCGGCGTAGGCGGAATCAGTGGCGCGTGCCAGATACGGACCCACTCGCGCACCGCTGCGGGACTCATCCGCTGCCGGAGTGCGGTCGTAGGGCAACAGAGAGACGTTGCCCACCGCATCCACCGACCAGTAGTCGCGATAGCGCGCCTCCGCCCGCAGATCCGGATCCCAGGCACCCAAGGGGCCGCCCGCGGAATCCGGAGCGGAGGCGGGGAAGGTGGTTTCCGCATCGGGAGTAATAGTGGTTGAGCGGCCGGTTGCGCCGGCGAGACGCATAAAGCCGGTGGTGTCGCTCCGGGAGATCTGTACTGCCGCGGCGGCGTCTACCGTGAGCTCCTCACCCTGATACGCGACGCCGGTAGAGAGGGTGGCCCGGCCGGGATGCTGGTCCATTTCGGTGGAGAATGAGTCATCCGTGAGCGTCCAGCGCAGCCCCGCCGCCAGCGCCACCGAGAGGTTTGGGCTCACCTCCCAGCGGTTGCCCGAAACGGCTACCACGTCACCACCGGTCGCTGAGGTGTACTCCCGATAGGAGACATCCACCACGGAGGTTGGTGGCACCGAATCGGGAAGGGTCAGGCTGCCGGATGCGGGATCGAACTCGGCGCCCTCTAGGGGCCGCCCGTCCACGGTGACCCGCACCGTTCCCGGTACCACGTCGCCATCCAGGGCAACCTCTTCCTCGTCGGTACGATAACTCACCAGGAGCTCTACCGGCGCGCCACCCGCCGTCGCGGCGGGGCCGTAGATACCGGCGTGCGCCTCCCGGGGCGCCCGCACCGCAAAGGGGTAGCGCCACGTGGCGTCCCGGACGGTTTCAGCGCCGCCGGCGGATTCCGTCGGGATAACCTCTACCAGCCGGGAGGACCCCACCCGACGGACCCGAAACTCCCGCTCATCCTCGATCGGGGTTCGCGTGCCGGGATGCACCAGCTGAACGCGGAGACTATCCTCCTCGGGGAGCGGTAGGTCCTCCGGCAGCGCGTACAGGTTTGCAACCTCGAAGGGGGACCACAGCCCGGATTGTCGCAGAAGCAGCGCGGATCGTCCGTCGGCGAGGGGGAGTGCATAGTCGCCCAGGGTGGGCCCGGTGGTAATGGCGCCGCCGGTGAGCAGGCCGTAGAGCGAATCATCTTCGGCGGCTCCCTCAAATGAGAAATCCAACAATGAGCCTTCCGTGGGCGCCAGGGAAGTTTCGTCCAGCGGAATGAGCGCACCCCCGCCGGCCCCGCCGGCGGAACT
This sequence comes from uncultured Spirochaeta sp., assembly GCA_964575075.1. Taxonomy (GTDB): domain Bacteria; phylum Spirochaetota; class Spirochaetia; order DSM-27196; family Alkalispirochaetaceae; genus Alkalispirochaeta. Next base: position 10,830 of record CAZNRF010000010.1, read on the forward strand.
CCCCACGGGGACCCCCGCTGCAGTCTCGTAGTACACCGCCACCGGGCGCCCGGATTCCCGGAGCTCAGAGCTGATGCGGAGCGTTCCTGCGGCGCGATCGATCGTGTACTCTCCGGCGGACTCATCCAGTTCCCGAAAGCGCCGGGACTCCCCGTCGGTAAGGATGCTTCCCTCGGGATCCTCCACGTAGACGCTCACCGCGGAGATGTCGCCGTCGGGAAGTACATAGCGTGTTTCTCGAAGGTAGCGGTGAGCGGGAATGCGCGCTTCGGTGAGGATCCCCCCGGCGGCGAGGCGGATGCGCCGTGCCTGGGAGCTCTCCAATTGCAGCAAGAACTCGTGGTAGGTCCGCGCGGTCTGGAGGCGCATCACCGCCCCGGGCATCGGATCGCGGCCGGCCCGGGCGCCGGGGCTGCCGGTGTACTGATAGGGGTAGCGTTCCACGGTGAGGGGTACGTTTCCCACAACCACCTCTTGCACCAGCTCCTCCTCGTCTCCCACATACCCCGCGGCGATCGTGTTTACGTTAGACTCATCGGAGAAGCTTGCCTCAAAGAAGTAGTTGCGGTAGAGCCACAGTGACAGCGTCAGATCTACCGTCTGTGCAAAGAGCTCCGTCTCAAATCCCGGGTAGTCATAGGGTGCCGTTACGCGGCGTCCGGAATCTGGAAGGGCCGGGTGGAAGGCGATACCGGTGGCAACTCTGGATTGTGCGGTCCAGGATCCCAGAAGATACAGATCAACTTCCGCATCACCCCGGTCCAGATCAAAGACGGCTGGAGGGGCTTCTTCCTCGAGAAACGGATTGGACGGCTGCCACCCCCGGGGAATCTCCTGCGCCGCGGCGCTTCCCGCCGCCGCAAGCATCAGAATCCCCGCAATGAGGCTCGGGGAAACGCGATGTTTCATCGTGATTGCGTGACTTGAGCCCACAGTCACGACTATAGTATGATTTGAGTTACAATACTATGAATAGTGAGAGCGAGAAAGCGGACGCCTTCGTGGGAAGGCTGCTTCAGAATCCGGCGTTGAATGGGTTCTCGGCGTTACAGCAGGAAGAGCAAATCCTTCAGTTTCTCCATGGCAATGCGGCACAGCTGGCTCCTACTCTCAGCTCATCGCAGTTCTTCCCGGGGAAAAGCTGGAATCAGATCTTCGCACTGCTTGTATCGAGTTTGACCAGCACAATCGATCGAACGCTGTTTGCTGATCTTCAGCAGATACTCACCGAGCGTATCGATTACACCTTCATCGAGTTGCTTGGGCAGCACCGGGTAAACCCGGAGGCGATACAACGAGAACTCCTGCAACTCATGAAGAAGCTGCTTCAGAAGCAAGAGGCGCGGCGGGGGTTTACCGGACCGTATACGGCGCTCCATTTTGCCATTACTGATCAGTATATAGACGAGATCTTTACGCGGAAGTCCTATATACACTTCGAGCTTACCAAAGTGCAACGCCTTCGGATGGGCAAGGATGAGGTGCAGAACTTTATTCAGACCAATCTCCTGTTGAAGCCGGCGGTGTTTCTTATCAGCGCCGGTGGGCAATCACAACAGGATCGGGCCACCGGCATGGTTCAGAACCAGTTTGCTGAGAAGGTGCTGGGGGTTCTCAAGAAGGAGCTTCGCAGCACGCCGGAGCAAGTGCTACAGAGTGCGGTGCATACGAGCGTGTCCTTTAACGCCAATCGTTTTATTGAGGCCACGGCTCGGCTGACGGCTATTCTCGGCGCTCGCGGCAGAAGTTATCAAGCAAATGTGAAAGTGGACCGGGGAGCGGATAGCCCGGACAAGAGTTGGCTCAGTACCGCCCGGCGGAACTACAAGTTTTATGGGTTTGATATCAAGATGCTCGATGAGCTGTACAAGATCGCCGCTGAAAACGTCTGGTAGGAAAGACCTGGTAGGTAAACAATGAGTAAGACCCGTTCGTTTTTGGAAAATCTCGTAATCGTCGCGATCGTACTGGTTCTGATTCAGACGGTGCTGGAAGACGTGGCGATCGTCATGGGGTGGAGCCGCAGTGTTCGCGAGTCGCTTATGCTGGCGGGGTTCGCGTTTGATCTGTTCTTCACGGTGGAGTTTTTGGCTCGGAGCTACGATGCGTTCCGGTATCGCCGGTTTGGCCACTATCTCTGGGTAGAACGGGGCTGGATCGATTTTCTTGCGGCGGTGCCCCTGTTAATCTTCAACTCCGGGCCGTCGGTGATCGCCTGGTATATCGGTGGTGTCGCGGTTGCGGGCAGCGGCGGCATGCTCAACGTGCTCAAGGTGGTGAAAGCGATTCGTATCGCCCGGGTCCTGCGGTTACTGCGGGTCCTGAAGATTTTTCGCAAGATCAAGAATACCGAATCCGTCATGGCTCAGCGTCACCTGGCCACGATAAGCGCCATGGTGGTTACGGCGTTTGTATTCACGCTGCTGGTGCTCTCGGTGGGGGGGACGGCGCTGGAGCTGCAGACGTTGGACCAAGCCTACCAGCGCCAGGTCACTGCCGCGGTTGAGCACATAGAAGAAGAGCAGCTTGCAGCGGCGGGCAATGAAGCGCAGCTGGCTCAATTCGCACAGACCCATCCCGGCATTCTTGCCGTAGAGCAGGGTGGGACCGTTCGCTACGCGCGGTATGATCAGGCATATCTAAACGAGAACTACCGCCCCACCGATTATACCGTACTTGAACAGGGTGGAACGGAAGTGTTCGTAGATCTCACCCCGATTAATCGCCAGCAGGCAGCGGACAATGCGCAGTACTTCGTAATTATCGTGGCGTTAATTCTGGTGCTGATGCTGATTTACAGTCCTCACTTTGCGCTGACGGTGAGCGATCCCATTCATGTGATGCGCCGCGGACTGGCCGAGAAGAACTACCGTCTCGAGGTGCGCATACCCCGGCAGTATCGCGACGATGATGTGTATCGCCTCGCGCAAGAATTCAATCGGGTGTATCTGCCGATGAAAGACCGGGAGGCTGCCGCCGAGGAAGACTCCAGCGGTACCTCCAGTCTGACCATGGGGGATGTGAAGGATCTTTTCGAGTAGCCGTTATGAACGTCTCAATGCTCCTGGCGATTCTGGAATTGCCGGATATCGCGTCGATCAAAGACAAGCGCAAGATTGTGGTCAGCCTGAGAGACCGCTTGATTCGCAAGTACAAAGTGAGTGCCGCCGAAGTGGATCTGCACGATAGCCTCACCTTCGCGCAATTAGGAGTGGCGGTGGTGTCCAATGACAAACAGCACGGGGAGCGAGTCATGCAGAACGTGCTCGGCTTCATTGAGGATCATCTCCCGGGGCGCGTGCAGGAAGTGCAGACGCACACTGAGGTCTACGATTAGCAGCGCCGGCGGGCGGTACGCCGGGATCAGGCACGCCGAGAACAGCTACACCGAGAACAGCTACACTGGAAACAGGTAGAGGTCCGGCAACTCGTGATCGAGCCCGAGATGGAACCCCTGCGTCTCCCGATCATCACTGGTAAGCTCGATGGAGAAATGGTGGGAAAGCTCATAGTAGCCCGGGGTATTCACCACCAGCTGAAAGTCGAATCGCTGCGTTTCCCCCGGCGCTGAAGCGGCGATCGGGGCCGGCCAGAACGTGAACGTTCCCGGCGTGCGGTCGGATATCCGGTAGGGATTCGACCAGCGCTCATCAAACATCTCTACGAGCGAATCGTGGTGCTGCAACTCCACATCCACACCGGATACCGGCATGAACGCCGTGCCGTCCAGGATTCGGCCTTTAATCGTGGGGAAATTGAAACACACCCCGGGTATCCGCGTTCCCGACTCGCTGTCGTAGTAGCCGCGCCGCACCGCGCTCACGCGATGGAGCCCCTCGTGGGCGAGGCGCACCAGATCTATCATCAGCTGCTGATCGTTGTGAAGATCTGCGGCCAAATGAGCCAAGCCGCGCCCGGAGCTTACATACCGCGGCGAGACGCGGTTGAGTACATAGCACACCGCATCGGTCCGGCACTGGCCGCTCGTGCAGTAACGCTGCTCTCCCGCCTCATCATCCCGGCAGAGCTCCTCCACGGTGGAGTATACCAGGTCCTCCATAAGGTTATGAATCTCCATGGGAAGCCCCCTTTTCGTTTTCCAGGTGAATCTCAAAGATCTCCTGATTTGCCTCCACGGCATCGCGAAAGTCGCGGATCGTTTCTTTCAGGGCGAAGTAGTTGAGCCCCGCAAAGTAGATCTTGGAGAAAATCGTATAGGTAATCTCATGCTGGTCGATCTGTAACGAGAGGTAACACCCGTACTCGTACAGGGTGTGCAACATCTCCTCGATCCGCTCCCGGATGAAATCGGCCATCGTGTTTCCAAAGGTGAAGGTAAACGCCAGTTCCAGAAACTTGGAGTCCGAATCGATAAAGAACCCCGCCTGAAATCCATCGGGGGCCACAAAGCCGCCGCTGTAGCTGTCCTCCGCCACCTCGCCTTCGTGCACTTCGTGCCCCAGCTCGCGAAGGAGTACCTGTGTGCGGCGGATTCGTTCCTGCATCAGTCGAGTTGGTTTCATATGCGGTCTTCTACTGTATCGTATCGGCGGCGGTCACGGAAGATATTCATGATCGATGTTGGTAAGTGAGCGGTAGACGTTTTCCCGCACCCCGGGATTGATTCGCTCCAATTGATCCACGATCGGGGCGATCCGGGAGCGGATGTTGCGCTCCCGAAAGGGACAATCGATATTGCTCACGGGGAGCTCCGCCGCGGCCGCCACATCTTTCACCATCTGCTCCCGGACCTCACACATCGGCCGAATAACCCGAAGTGAATCACCGAAAAAAGACTGCACCGGATTCATCGTGGCAAAGGAGCCACGCATCACCATATTCATGAGGGTCGTCTGAACCACGTCGTCGAGATGGTGGCCGGTGGCGATCAGCGGTGTTCCCGGCCAGTCGTTGACCAGATCAAACAGAATCCTCCGTCGGTTTCGACCGCACCGGTAGCAGTCGAAGCGGCCTCCAAACGACTCCGGCCGCATATCCGCATCGATAACCCGCAGGGGAGCCTCGATCTCTTCAAAAAAGCGCTGCAGTTCCGCCAGAGCCGCCGGCGAGTGGGGATGCTCTCGCCAGTTGATCATAACCGGCACCAACCGGTACGAGATCGGCAGAAAGCGTAGTCGCATCTGCAGACCCAGTGCCAGCACCAGCGAATCTTTGCCCCCGGACACCGATACGAGTACGCGATCTCCGTCGCGAATCATCTGGTGCGCGTTTATGCCACGGCCGAGTCGCTTGAGAAAGCGCATAAACAGCGGTGGCGGGTGGGAGCTCACCAGCTCAGACCACACCGGCGATCGCCTCTTCGAGGGTAGCCCGCGGATCCGTGAGGGAGTCGCTGACCGCCGGAGGAATCATCAGACGGATGCGACGAATCGTTTCGGTGAAGCGGGCGACCACATCGGTGGAGAAGACGCTTTTCTCGGCAAACTCGTGGGGCTCACCGTCGACGAAAATCGGAAAATGGGCCTCAAACGAGACCGGATCGGGAAGAGCAAGTATCACCTGGTATTCCGGAACCCGGACCTCC
>CAZNRF010000010.1:16384-17579 GCA_964575075.1 uncultured Spirochaeta sp.
CCTCCAGGGCCTGTCGGGTACCGATGTGTGAGAGCTTGGCGTGCGCCGGATTCCGTGAATCGTAGGCGATATCCGCCGCGGGCTTAAGCAGGCGCCGGGCTCCTACCTGGGAGATCAATTCAAACGGCGGATACGGGTGTCCGGCGAAACGCGAGAAAAACAGCTCGTCGTCCAGGCCGTACAGATCTTCCGGTTGAATCACCTGATCCTGCAGTCCCTGGTGCACCGATTTCTTGATCATCGCGGTAGCTACCCGGACGGTGCGATGCCAGTAGACCGCCCGGTACATGAGGTACTTGGAGAACAGAATGTTCTCCACCGCGGAGACGCCGCTCTCCTCCAGACCGAGACCGTCGTATCCTACCGGCACGAGCCGACTCAAAGCGAAGTCGATATCCTGGAGCCCATAGGGAACACCGCAGAAATACGCATCACGATTGAGATAGTCGAGCTTGTCCGGGTCCAGGCTCCCGGAGAGCAGACTTCGGTAGAGGCGGACCTCATCATTTCCCTGGGAGGGAAGCGTTTCATCCACAATAGCCGCCACCATCGCCGGGTCGACTCGCAGGTCCTCCTGAATGTGGTGCGCCAACTCTCCCTGCTGAAGGTACCGGCCGGTGAGGTGCTCGTGTTCGGCCAAGGGCAGGCTCTTGAAACTGTGGGTGTAGGGGAAGTGCCCTACATCATGCAGGAGACTGGCCGCCAGAAACGCCTTAACCCCGGAAAGCGTGAGGGGCGGCGTCTCCGGATGGTGCACCAGGCGGGTGATGATACGCCGGGCGATGTGGAACACCCCCAGACTGTGGTTGAGCCTGGTGTGAGTAGCCCCGGGATACACCAGGAACGTTGGTCCCAACTGCTTGATCCGGGAGAGCTGCTGGAACTCAGCGGTGTCGGTGAGGCGCATCATCGCCGGTGACAGATAAATGTGGCTCCACAGAGGGTCGCGAATCGGAGCGGTATAGTCCGCTTCGAGGTGTCGGGAAATCTCGGGGCTGTTCATAGGGCAATGGGCATACTACCATCGTACCGTGACTCTTGGTAGAGGCGGTGGCGCCATTCGCACAGTGATTCTGCTTCTCGTGATCATCATCGCGGGCGTAGCGGTTGTGATGGTGGGTACGCACCTCGACGGGCCCTCCGCGGTTGATGACTCGCGGCCCAAAACTGCGTCGGAGCAGCCCGCCGCCGAGAA
>CAZNRF010000010.1:17679-21074 GCA_964575075.1 uncultured Spirochaeta sp.
GCCGCCGAGAACGGAGCGGCCACCGAGACCGAATCGTCGGCGGAGCAGGGCACTTCCCGCCCGGCGGACCCGTTGGGAAGCACCCTGGAGGGGCCGTGGGCGGCACGGATGGAGCGCTGGCACTCCACCGCGGAACCGGACGGCTCGTCCCCCACGCCGCCGGTGCGGTCCACCGTGGTAGGTACGCCGGTGCGAGCGGTGCCGGACGGGGCCGGTGGATTTGATGAAGTAGCGGTCCAGATCGCTCAGCGCCGGTGGGATGATGCGACAACGGGTATCGCTGAATCGGTACCGCCGATGGTGTGGGATTGGGTTCGGCGCGCTCTCCCGGCGGATGCGGCGGTGCTATCGGTCCATGCGGTGATCGATTCGTATCAGCCGGAGTACATCGTGCGGTACGAGACGGGACGGGTACTTATTCGGTTGTTTACCTCCGGGAACGTGGTAGAAGATTTGGAAATAGAAGAGCTCCCGTCTCCTAATCGTTGATCCTTGCGGTGCCGATACAATAAACGATGTACTATCTCCTCGTAGAAGCAGCGGGACTTCGTCAGATTTCGAAGATTCGCCCCGAACGGTACCGTGAACTCGCCGACCACCTGGCCACTGCTCTCGAAGGAGGAGGGTTTGCCCTCGTCCTTCAGGAGGGTGATCTTCTCCTGTACCGCCAGAAACCGGAGATGTCGGTCCAACCGGAACTGCTGGCGACGGTGGCGAGGTCTACGCTGGAAGTCCTGCGTTCTGAATCAGACGAACTGCTGGACTTCCTGATCGTCGTAGATTATCGGGATACCCACAACGCCCAGGATGAGTTAACTCACATGCATCGCGTACTGCGCCGGGCGCGGATAGAAAACACCGTATACGTAACGGAACCGGTCCGGGTGGCGATTGAGCCGCTGGTAGAGTCCGAGGAATACGGAGACATCCATCGCATCGTCGCGTTCACCGGCGGTGATCAGATGATTCGACAGCGCTACGTCGACGCCCTCATGCTGGATGAGATTACCGGCGAGATCTCGCGGACAGTTCTGGCTGAGAAATCCGGATTCATCGGCCTTGTTGCACCTGATACCTCGGCGGTGGGTGCCTCTCTGGCGTGTCTCAAGACGGATGCGCAGGCGCATATCCTGGTTCAGTGCTCACCGGTAGATACCATCGAGTCAGTTCTCCAGACGATCGTGGCCCAGCTACCGGAACTCCCCCGGGAACAGCAATCTATCTACGGTGTCGAAGAAATCGACCATCGGCACCACTGGGCTGCTGAGGCGCTCCACGCACGCTTCTCCGATCCGGCGAGCCTGCTGCTGTCTGAGGGGTGGCGCCGCGGAGAGCTGGGAATGCTGCTGAACCGATGGGCCGCTACCGCTGCTCGGCACCGGCAGTGGGTGCTGGTGGAGGTGCGCGATTTCGACCTGCTTGCGCCGGATGTTGCGCACGCCGTAACGGCATACCTGAGTGCACCTGGTGTCGCCACTGCAGTCAGAGGTGTGGCGGTGTGCGTGTCACCTCCTTCCGGTGTGGATCATATCGTTGAGGTGCCGTCTGCCGGCGAACAGCGCTACGGCGCGGCGGTGGAGTATTGGAGTAATCCCGATCACGATCCTCGATCACTTTCCCCCCACCATCGCAGTGTCATATATCTGCTCCACCGCCTGGGGGGAGTTCTCCGCGACGAGGATCTGTATCCCTTCATCGCCGCACTGGGTATCACGCCGGCGGAACGCGTACGAGTCATGCAGGACTTGCAGGACCTGGGTGTGGTTCAGGGATTCTGGACATCCCAGATCAATCCCGCCGCGGAATCGCTGCTCTCTTCCCTGATGACTCGGGAGGAGCGCAATTCCGTGGAAGAAACGATCCAAGACGTTATGAGTTCGCGGATTCGCTCCGTTGGGATCCCGCTCTCACCGGTATTTCTGGAACTCCTCAACGCTGAATCGAGAGGATCGGGTGGTGTGGAACAGCGACATGCGATATTGCACACCCTCGCCGGTGGTGGCGCGTTTGAGGCGGTAGCGCGTATCGCATCCGGCGAAGACGCTACGCCTCACCATGCGCGGGTCACGGAGGCCAGCGCCCGAATCAGGCTCTATCTGCGGGACAGTCGTGGCCCCGAAGCGTGCACCGACGACGCGGCCCTTCTGAGATCGTCCGTTGAGGACGCACGATTTTCGCCGGAGTCCCGGGCGGATTTCGTACTGAGCCTGGGAGAGTTCCACTTGGCCAGGAGAGACTATACTCAGGCACTCAACGCCGCCAAGGGCGCGACCGTTCTGCTGCAGAACGCGTCGTCTTCGAGTGTCGGTGCCGGACACCTGCTTATGGCGAGGGTGCTGCTGGTACAGCGGCGATTGGGGGATGCCGGCCGCTACTTGGGCTTCGCCCGGGAAGAGGCTCACGAAGACCCTGCGACCGAGCTGATCGCTCGCTCCCTGGAGGCGGTGCGCCTGTTCCTGTCTGGGAACCTGAGCCGATCGGCCGCGCAGTTTACGGAGCTTTTGCCCCCCCTCCTCCGGAGTGGATTCTCAGAATGGCTGCTGCTGGCGTGGTTCGCCCTGGGCCGTATCGATTTCGAACTGGGCGCCTACCACCGGGCGGCGGCGCAGTTTGCCATGAGCAGGGACTGGGCGGCGGCGTGTGAAATGCACGCTCCTGCCCGCACCATTGAAGCGTGGATGCAGCGCGCCCGCTTTCTGGCGGAAGAGCCGGTACCGCCCGATTATTTTGACCGCGATCCCGCGGATATGACCGCGGAAGAGAAGCTATTCATCGCTGAGGCGCTGATCACGCGCAACGATTACGATGGAGCACTGGAGCTGCTCAACGCCGCAGAACAGGAAGAGCAGGCTGCACCGCGCTGGCCCCGACTTGGCGTCTGCTGGGACAACGGATACGCGCCGATGGAGGATCTGCTGATCGCCGATGAGCCCGGTCGGAGTGAGCTTCTCCGCATGGTGCAGGCCTTTCGCGCGTGGATGCTGGCGCTCACCGATCGCCAGGACGAGGGCGTAGAGATCCTGTACCGGCTCACCCGGGGCAACGATGGGCTCAGTGTGGATCCCTATGCGGGGCTCTTTAACTACCTCTACGCGTGTATTCTGCCGGCAGAACGCTCCGCCGACCGAGATGACCGCACCACCGTTCTGGGAAAATCGGTAAAACTCGTGCAGGAGCGGATGAGCCGGATCGACGACTACCGCGACAAAATGCGCTACCTTCGATCCAACACATGGAACCGGCGGCTTATGGATGCGGCCCGCAGTCATAACCTGGTTTCGTGAACGCCGCGTCCGCGTTGACACGGTAGCAGCTACCTGCTATATTCTCGCCTCACGGCAACGGTGGCGTAGCTCAGTTGGTAGAGCAAGCGGCTCATATCCGCTAGGTCAGGG
>CAZNRF010000011.1:0-6298 GCA_964575075.1 uncultured Spirochaeta sp.
TCCTCGGTTCATTTCACTCCCTACGGTTTTTTCGAGGCCCGCAACGGCCCCCTGCGGTTCGAGACGATTCGCGATTGGCACGTGTGGCAGCTGCAGGAGTTTCGACCCCGCCTGGCTCAGATGCTCACCGCCCCGGCTGTGAGCGAGCCGGTTCTCACGGAATCGGCGGTCATCGTCCAGGAGGGGTACAAAGCGCTCCCGTTACAACCGATCGGCACGGGACGACTTGAGTTCTATCCGGAAACGATCTACTTCTACCCGGCACAGGGGCCACCCTGGGAGTTTCCGGTACGGGAAATCGAAGGCATCAACGTGCAGAACAACGAGCATCTCGAGTTCTACTGCTACAACAGCCTATACCGGGTAACCAGCGTCAATCCCCGGGGCAATACCTACAAGTGGGACGTGGCGGTCCGGCACGTGCAGCAGCGCACTAGCTTGACTCCCTCATCCGTTGTATGATACCTATTGCGTCCCTGACATGACGATAGGAGAGTAACAGTGGCGAAGCCGAAGAAAGGTAATTTGGTACGCGTCCGTCTGAAATCGACGGAAAGCGGATATTGCTATTACACGCAGAAGAACAAGCGGAACACTCCCAATAAGATGGAGTTCATGAAATATGATCCGTTTGTGCGAAAACACGTGCTCTTCAAAGAGTCGGGAAAAGTCTAAAAGGAGCGTCACTATGAGCCGACGTTGTGCAATTTCCGGCAAGAAGCCGTTATCCGGCAACAATGTGTCGCACGCCCACAATAAGAGTAAGCGTTGGCAGCGACCGAACATTCAGACCAAGCGCCTCTATGTTCCCGAGCTGAAGCGGTTTGTGCGCATAAAGATGAGCACCCGCGCCCTGCGAACGATCAGCAAGATCGGCCTGCTGCCCTATCTGCGGAAAGAGGGGCTGCAGCTCAAGGATGTAACCTCCTGAGGACGCCGATCACGCCGTGAGCGACACGTACTCCGCGCATTCTGCGCCATAAAAAAGGTCATCCCCGGGGATGACCTTTTTTATTTCACCATGATACGCTCGGCCAACTCGCGGCCGATACCCACACGACTACCGTCTATCTGCACCACTAACGGTCCACGCTTGCCGTTGGAACGGACGGTAACGGTATTCCCCGGTACGATTCCCATCGAGATCACTTTGCTGCGAAAACCCTCGCCACCCTCCAGCCGTGCCACTACCACCGGAACACCGGTCCGGACGGCTGAGAGCGGCGTTATCTCATCTTCTTGCATAGCATCGGATCATGAGCTGAACGATCAAGTTTGTCAATTAAGGATCCTCCTTGCGAAGGTGTCGCTTCACCGAACGCTCCCGGTACTCCCCCCGCAGGGAGTGCAGATTGAACTCATCCGGGACGGGATCATGTCCCCCGTAGAAGCGCGCCGAACAGCGGCCGATACGCATCGCCCCCATGAGCAGCCCCTTCAATACGCCGTGGCGAATGACCGCCTGCCGGGAGTACTCCGAGCAGGTGGGATAGTAGTTGCAGTGAGAGGGGAAGAGCGGCGAAATCACAAACTGGTAGAGGCGAATCGGCACCGTTGCCAGCAGCCGCACCGCGCGAGCCACGGTCATGCCTCCTTGTAGGCCGATACCAGTCCCTCCATCATCTTCTTTCCGTCTCCAAAGAGCATGAGCGTGTTGTCCGCAGCAAACAACGGGTTTTTCATACCGGCAAACCCAGGGCTCAGACTACGCTTTATAACCACCACCGTCCGCGCCTGGTCCACGTTGAGGATCGGCATGCCACTAATCGCTGTTCCGGAGGAGTCCCGGGCCAGCGGATTGACCACATCATTTGCCCCCAGCACGATCACCACATCGGTATTGGGAAACTCCGGATTGATCTGGTCCATCTCCCGGAGCTTGTCGTAGGAGATGTTCTCCTCCGCCAGGAGGACGTTCATATGACCCGGCATACGGCCCGCCACGGGATGAATGCCAAACTCCACGGAGATGCCGTCGGCCTCCATGAGCTCGCTCAAGAGGCGGACCGGGGTCTGGGCGCGGGCCACCGCCATCCCATAGCCGGGAACAAACGCCACCTTCTGCGCGGTCTTGAGGATCATCGCCACCTCCTCCGGGGAGGTGCTCTTTACGCGTCCCGCGTAGATGTCGTCTTCATCCTCCTGCGCGGCCGGCGCTGCTCCTACTCCGCCAAAGAGCACGTTCGCCAGGGAACGGTTCATCGCGCGACACATGATGTTCGTCAGAATGAGACCGCTGGCGCCCACGAGGGAACCGGCGATAATCAGCACCGTATTGGTCAACACGAATCCGGTGGCCGCGGCGGCGATACCGGAATAGGAGTTGAGGAGGGCAATGACGATCGGCATATCCGCCCCGCCGATCGGCATGACCAGCAGGATTCCCAACAGGGAGGCGATTCCCGCCAGGACCCAGTAGTAGAGGATCTCTCCGGGGTTGAGCACCACCAGCACGCCGGTGGCGATCGCCGCCGCCGCCACCACGACTTTTACCACCTGCTCCCCGGGGTAGCGCAGCGGCTTTTCGCTTACCACACCCTGGAGCTTGCCGAAGGCGATCAGCGATCCAAAAAAGGTAACGCCCCCGATAAGCCCACCGGCGACGGTGGCGATCAGGAACTGCAGCCCGCCCGAGGACGATGAACCTGATCCGGCGGCGCCGCCGACGCCGGTCATCGACTGGTAGAGCACCGCCCCCGCCACCAATACACTGGCGATACCACCGAAGCCGTTGTATAACCCCACCAACTGCGGCATCGCCGTCATTTTGATCTTGAGCGCAAAGACCGCCCCGATCAGCGTCCCCAGGCCGAGGCCCGCCACGATGAGCAGGGGATGCAGGATCTCCTGCGCCACCAGGGTGGCCACGATCGCCAACAGCATTCCCAGGGAGCCGATGATGTTGCCCCGCACCGCACTTCGGGGATGAGACAAGCCCTTGAGACCCAGGATGAACAAAATCGCCGAGAGGAGATAGGTCAGATTCACTACCGTTGCCGTCATGACTGCTCCTTCTTCCGAAATTTGCTCAGCATTCGGTGCGTCACCAGGAAGCCGCCTACCGCGTTAATCGTGGCAAAGACCAGGGCCGCAAACCCCAACCATATGGTGAGCGGGGATTCTCCGGTACCCACCGCCACCAGCGCGCCGACGACGGTGATGCCGGAGATCGCGTTGGATCCGGACATGAGCGGCGTATGGAGAATCGGCGGCACCTTGGTGATCACTTCAAAGCCCACAAAGATCGCCAACACGAAGATCGTGATAATTGCTATAAAACTCATGGCTGTTCCTCCGTCCCCGCAAGCTCCGCGCCCCGGCCGCTGGTCTCGTCGATAATCAGCGTGGCCGCCACGATTTCGTCCTCGGTGTCCACCGCAAGATTTCCGGAGTCATCGATAAGCTCCTTGAGGAACGTAGCCACGTTGCGACTGAAGAGCTGCGCCGCGTGGTGAGCGGCACCGGCGGCGAGGTTTACCGGACCCAGAATGCGCACCCCGCCGTGTTCCACCGTTTCTCCGGCGCGGGTGAGCTCACAGTTACCGCCCCGCTCCGCGGCAACATCTACTACAACGGTTCCCGGCGCCATCGCCTCCACCATCTCAGTGGTCACGAGAATCGGTGCCTTCTTGCCGGGAATGGCGGCGGTGGTGATCACCACGTCCGTTTCCGCCACCACCTCGAGCATCTTCTCCCGCTGTTTGCGGTAGAACTCCTCATCCATCTCCCGGGCGTACCCGCCGCTGGTCTCGGTGTCGCCGGAATCAACCTCTATCTCGACGAAACGCGCGCCGAGACTGTGGACCTGCTCCTTGACGGCGGGACGAATATCGTAGGCGCTGACCACCGCGCCCAGGCGTTTGGCGGTGGCGATCGCCTGCAGCCCCGCCACGCCGACTCCCACCACGAAGACCCGCGCGGGAACCACCGTTCCGGCGGCGGTCATCATCATGGGAAAGAGCTTGGGAAGCGCCGTGGCTCCCAAGAGCACCGCCCGGTACCCGGCGATATTGGCCTGGGAGGAGAGCACATCCATGCTCTGCGCCCGGGTGATGCGGGGAATCCGCTCCAGGGCAAACGCCCGCTGTTTGCGCGTCGCCATTACGGCAAAATCGGGATGCGGGCCGTAGGGATTCATCAGCGCTACCACCGCAGCGCCCTCCGGCAGTTGGTCTACAACGGCTCCACCGCGGTCCGGATCGGCGGCGGCGGCGAGGCGGACGGCACACAACACATCGGCCTGCTGCAGCGCTTCCTCCCGACCAACGATCTTCGCGCCTTTCTCCGTGTATTCCCCATCAGTAAACCCGGCGGCATCACCGGCGCCAGCCTCTACCAACACGGTCGCGCCGGTTTTTGTCAGCCCCGGCACATCCCCGGGAACCAGCGCCACCCGCGGCTCGTCGGGGGCGGTCTCTTTTACCACCACGATGTTCATCGGCACCTCCTGCCCGTATACCCTACGCCGGGATCTACATGAGCGCAAGGATAAGGTTTTTGCCCGCGGGCCTACGGGCACGCCGGCCCACGGGCACACCGCCCCCGCGGCCTACCTCACCGGGTGGTGCCGCCGCACCAGCTCCGCGGCGATGCCGCCGCCCAGCACCACCAGGGGCATGCCGCCGCCGGGATGGGCGCTCCCCCCGACGAAGTAGAGCCCGGGATAGCGGCGGGAGCGGTTTCGGTGGCGCAGGAACGCCGCCGCCCGGGAATTGGAAGAGATGCCATACAAGCTGCCCCGGAAGGAGTCGGTCCGGGCGGCGATGTCCGGCGGCAGCATTCGTGACTCCACCTCGATCAAGGACTCCACATCGGTTCCCAACTCCGCGGTGAGCCGCCGCAGCACCGCGGTTCGTACCCGCGCCGCCTCCGCCTCCCAGTCCTGGCCGTTGTCCCAGGGGGCATTTACCAGGACAAACCAGTTCTCCCCGTCCGGGGGGGCATCATTGGGGCTCCCCGCTTTGGACGTGATGTTGATGTAGATGGTGGGGTCATCGCCGCAGCGCCCCTCCTGGAAGATCTGGCGAAACTCCCCCTCGTAGTCATCCGAAAAGAAGATGTTGTGCAGGCCGAGCTCGGGAAAGCGCCGGCGAATCCCCCAGTAGAAGACAAGGCCCGAGCTGGACGGCTCCAGTGTGCGGTAGCGCTTGTAGAGGGGCGCCTCCGTATCGTGGAGCAGGCGCTCGTAGGTGGTGGTGACGTCGGCGTTGGAGATCACCACCTCGGCGGGAATGTGCTCACCCGCCACCTCCAGGCCGGTTACGGCTGAACGGTGTGAGAACCGGCGGGGCGCCGCGCCTTCGTGGTTCGTCATAATCCGATCCACCGAAACCCCGTAGTGGAATTGGACCCCCAGCTCTTGGGCGAGCCGCTCCAGACCGCGGGGAACGGCGTGAATGCCGCCCTCCACCGCCCAGGCGCCGAGGCCGTACTCCACGTGGGGAATGATGTTGAGGGTTGCCGGGGTCTGGTACGGGTCGGAGCCGTTGTAGGTGGCGTAGCGGTCGAAGAACTGCCGCAGGTACGGGGAGGTGAAGAAGGAGCGGTTGGCGCGGTCCATCGTGCGCAGCGCATCAATACCCCCCAGCCGTACCAGGGAGGTCCAGAATCCCCGGGAGCGGTAGGTGGACCACTCGTGGAGACTGCGTTCCAGGAAGAGATGGCTGGTGATGCGGTGGATTCGATGGGAGTAGTCCAGGTAGCGATCGATGTGTTCCGGCGGCTCGTTGAATACCCGCGCGAACTCCCGCTTCATCGCCTCCCGATCCTGGTAGGCCGTGGTGCGCGTGCCGTCCCGCCAGAAGTAGTTGCAGATCGCCGGCAGCGGTGTGAGGGAGATGTAGTCTTCCAGACGGCGACCGGCGTCCTGGAAGAGGCGATCAAAGACCGGCTTTAGCGTGAACAGGCTGGGGCCGGTGTCGAAGCGGTACTCCCCGATCTGCTCCGAGAACGCCTTGCCCCCGGGACCGGACTGTTTCTCGTATACGTCCACCCGGTAGCCCGCGGCGGCGAGGCGAATCGCGGCGGAGAGGCCGCCGAGGCCGGCCCCCACCACGGCGACACGGGGGGAACGCGAACGGCTGGACGCGGCGGGTGGCGCCGGGCCGCGGGGATCGGCGCTGATCCCGGAATGCTCAGACTGCTGATTCATGCGGTGTTAGGTACCCCCCCCTCCTGGCCGGCAGCAACTTCCCCGGTTGTCTCACCCCCTTCTACGGTGAGCGGGCGGGGGCTGCCTTCCGCGGCGCCCACGGCCCCCACCGGCGCCCCGCCGCCCCCCCGGGCACTGGCACCCCCC
>CAZNRF010000011.1:6308-20854 GCA_964575075.1 uncultured Spirochaeta sp.
GTAACCCCCAAGCGGACGCCCCATCGCTGCAACCGAAACGAGAGGGAATCCCACCCCGGCGGGAGGTGCGGCGCAAAGCCGAAGCCCTCGTCGGTGAGGTAGAGCCCGGCGAAGCCGGTGACCACGATTTGCCAGCTCACGCCGCAGGCCGCGGTATGGATGCCCCCGATGAACGTTCCGCCGCTGACGGCCTTGTTGTCGTTGTAGAGGTCCACCGTGCAGGACTTCATGAAGTAGCGATACGCTTCATCCATATGGCCGACCCAGGCGGCGACGATCGCGTACACCGCCGGACTGAGGGAGGAGCCGTGTTGCGTGCGCGGCTCGTAGTACTCCCAGTTGGCGCGCATCACCTCGCGATCGTAGGCAGTGGGGTGCAAGACGAACAGTTGCGTCACGTCCGCCTGCTTGCTCACTTGGGTGTGGACCGCCACTCCGTTGGGATAGCCCCAGTACTCTCCCGGGTCCAGGAGCCGCGATTTCAACTCCTCCGGCGTGGTGTCCTCCAGGCGAAAGAATCCGTCGAACTGGGGGATAATTCCGGTAGCGTCGTCCGGCTCGGGTATTACGAGGTGATCGGCAAGATGACGCCATCCCTCAACCTCCGTATCCGTGAGGCCCAGCTTTGCCTCAAGGGCGGTGAGCTCTACCGGCGCGTGCTCCCGCATCCAGGCATAGACCTCTCCGGCGTACCGCGCGGTGAAGCGGGCCTGAACGTTGGTGAAGAAGTTGTTGTCCACGTTTTCGTGGTACTCATCGGGGCCGAGGACCCGCGTAATCTCATAGCGGTCCAGATCGCGACGGTAGGCGGCGCGGGATACGAGAAAGCGGGCCACCTCAAACACGATTTCCGCGCCGTACGCCTGCAGGTACTGATAATCGTGGGTCACGGAGACGTACTTCCAGATGGTATACGAGATGTCCGGAGACACGTGAATCTGCCAATCGTTGAAATGGGTGCGGATGGGGCGCCCGGAAATCACGTCCTTAAAAAAGAACGAGGGACAGATCTCTTCACCGCTGTCGCCGCTGATCCAGGCGTAGTACGCACCGGCAAAGCCCAGCTCCCGCGCTTTCTTGCGGGCACCATTGAGGGTGTGGTACCGATACATGAGAATCTTACGGGCGATTTCCGGGTCGGAAAAGAGAAACATCGGGAGATTGAAGATCTCTTGATCCCAGAACGCCGCTCCCTGCTAGGATTGGCAGGAGAGGCCCCGCGCGCCGATGGGAAGGTGGTCGGTCTGCGCGGGCGTAGCGATGATGTTGTGGTACAGGTTGTACCGCAGTACCGTCTGGGCCGTCTCATCCCCGGTGATTTCCACGTCCATATCCTGCCACCGTTGATCCCACTCGGCGCAGTGGGCCTGCCATAGCTCGTCCCACCCCCGCTCCAGGGCCGTGGTGAGGGTGCGTGAGGCGGCGGCCTGTACCGCGGCCAGCGGGGGGCGCTCCGGATCCGCTACCGAGGAGGCCTCGAGCGAGCGTTCTCCCGGGGCAATGCCCAAATAGCCCGCGCCGGGAACCGTGGCGGGGACGGAAATCTGCGTGTGGGGATTGGCGCTGGTCCGTAAATCATTTGTGGTCCACACCGCCGCATACTTGGTAAGCGTCACCGTTTGCCCCGCCTCCAGGTCCAAATCAAAGGTTCGGATGATCTTACGGGTCTCTCTCTCGGTCAATCGGCTGGCCACATTCATGCCGTCGGAGAACGTGAGCCGGGAGATCTCCCGGACAACCACGTCGTAACCGTGCTCCCCGGTGACACAGGCGATCTCCAGTTCTTCTTCATCTTCCCCCGAGGTATACGATGAAAAGTGGTCCCCGTTGAGGCTCCAAATATCGCCGTCGATGCCGGTACGTACCGAAAGCCGCAGCGGCCGCTGAGCGGTTATGTCCATGCGCGACGCCAACCGATGGAGGTCATCGTACCCGGCAAAACGCTCCTCCCGAACCGTCACCCCGTACCGCTTCCACTCCACCTCCGCCTGCCAGCGGCCGTAGCGGACATCGAGGGATCGCCGGTACCCGGTCGATCCCGCCTCCCTCCAGGGCAGGGACGTTCCATTTACCGCAAGTTCGGTGAACAACCCGTTGGGAGCCGTGACGAGCTCCTTCCAGACACCGTCGGCGTTGTCGTAGGTATCCGAGACGACGCAGGCCACGTACTGGTCGCGACCGTCATCAGCAAAGGTGCCCCGGTAGCCGAGATACCCGTTTCCGATCATGTAATTGCTTCCGGTGGTGACTACCTGCTCGGGAACAAACTCGGTCTCGTAGATCGCCCAAGCGTTTTCGATGTGTACATTGTTTTCAAGCTTCATGAGCCTTCCCAAAAAAAAGGCGGCATACCTGAGGGATGCCGCCGAAACTGAGTGTCTCAGTTACTCCGTGATCATCCTTTGACGGACCCTGCCATCATTCCTCGTACGAAGTACCGCTGTAATCCGAAGAACACCACTAATGGCATCGTCATCGTGAGAAACGCTCCGGAGGTAAGTACGTACCAGTCCTGACCGCGAGATCCTACCATCTCGGCAAGGCGGGTGGTAACCAGAGCCACATCGCGCCCCGTACCGAGGAAGACCAGCGCCACGAGGAGGTCGTTCCAGACCCAGAGAAACTGGAAGATCGCGAAGGACGCCACCGCCGGTACGGAGAGGGGCATTACCAGGTAGATGAACTTCGTCATTGGGGTGGTGCCATCCACCTCGGCGGCCTCGATAAGATCCCTGGGTATCTGCGAGATATAGCCATATAGTAGATACGTGGCCAGGGGAAGCCCAAAACCGGTATGCGCGAGCCAGATACCCAAATACGTACCGTTGAGGTCGTAATCATTGTACAGCCGAAAGAGCGGTAACAACGAGGTCTGCAGCGGCACCACCATGAGCCCCACCACGAGAATGAACATCAACCGCCGGCCGGCAAAGTTCATCCACGCCAAGCCGAACGCGGCAAATGCGGCGATCGTAATCGGTATAACCGTGGCGGGAATCGTCACCAGGAGGCTGTTGAGAAACGCGCCGCCCATACCGTCTTCGGTGATCACGAAAATGTAGTTGTCCAACGTCCACTGGCCGTTCGAAAACGGCTGGAAGATCGCCGTCCACCATCCGCTGGTATTGATCGCGGACGGGTCCCGGAAGGAACTGACGAGGAGCCCAAAGGTGGGTATCGTCCAGAGCACCACGATGACCACGATCGCCAAATTAAGTAATACCCGCCCCCAGATCTCTTGGGAGGTCCTTTTTCGTTTCTGTAGTTCGAATGTATCAGACATCAGAGCCTCCTCACGCTTCCTTCATGCTGCGGATATTGCGAATCATGATCGGGGTGACCGCAATGAAGATGATCACCGCCAGCGCCGCACCGCGGCCGTATTCTCCGGTACTAAACATCTGGTTGTACATCATGTTCGCCACGACGTCGGTATTGAACCGACCACTGGTCATGACGAACACCACATCAAAGATCTTCAGTACAAGGATGAGGATCGTGGTGGTCACCGTAAGGATCGTGGCACTCACAAACGGGATGATCACCTGAAAGAAGATACGAAACTCCCCGGCCCCGTCGATTCGCGCCGCCTCAAGCAGACTCGCGGGCACCCCCTTCACCGCTGAGGAGAGAATGACCATGGCGAATCCCGTCTGCAGCCAGATCATAATCGCGATGAGAAAGAAGTTGTTCCACGGCTCCATCCGCAGCCAGCCCACCGGGTCGCCACCCAGGGCAACGACGATCGCGTTGAGCAGTCCGATTTGAGCACCAAAATTGGCGCGGTAGTACACGAACCGCCAGATCACCGAGGCGCCGACGAAGGAGATCGCCATCGGGAGGAAGACGAGCGACTTGGCATACTTCTCCCATTTGACGCGGTCCACCAGTACCGCGATAACCAGCCCCAGCGACACCGCAAACAGCGGAACAAATATGATCCACAGCAGGTTATTGCGAATCGCCATCAGCAGGTTGGGATCTTGAAATGCCCGAACGTAATTCTGCAATCCGAAATTGGTGGGCGTTCCCCCGCGCCGGAAGTCAAAGAAGCTGATCCAGATGGTGCGTAAGGTGGGATAGATGATGTAGACCAACAACACCAGAAAGGCCGGCGTGATAAACACGTAGGGTCTCAACAGATCTCGCGTTCGCACTGGTAACTGCGTGATCAGGTTATCAACCGTCAAGTACAGCGCCCAGATACCCCCGACACCAACGATCAACGCTACGATCGCGATGAGGAGTCTCGGTGCATCTCCATCGCGCATGAAGTTAAAACTCCACGCGAATATCACGAACAGCACAGCTGCTATACCAAGTGAAATGATCACTTGAAGCGGTCTGTTCTTTACTTCCACATCACTCATAACACCCCCGTGGTGAACTACACGATTGACATATATCTCGGATGGTCTCGTTTGAAAAAAAGAACCGGCGCAAGTGGCACGAAACCACCCACGCCGGCACCCAGTTAGTCGAACGTTAGTCGTTCGGCCAGCTCTCGTCTATGTTCGTCAGCAGTTGATCCAGGTCCGCGTCCTCGTCGTTTACGAGCTCGGTGAACTCACTCCAGAACGTACCGGCTCCAACCGCTCCCGGCATCAGGTCGGATGCGTCAAAACGGAAGGTGGTCGCATTCTGTAGGATCTCGGCGATGCCGCGGTCGGCAACGGTGGGATACCAGTCGAGAGAGGTATCCGCATGGGGCGAAACGAATCCGCCGGATTCCAGCCACGCCCGTGTAGACTCACCGGTACTCAGGAAGCGCATCACCGCCCGAACCTCGGGTCGATCCTGCATGGCGCCCATCAGGTCTCCAGCACCCAGAACGGGGCGACCCTGCTCCTCATCGATGGGAGGCAGATAGAAGAACCCGATCGTGTCGCCTACTTCAGCTCCCTCTTCGGGGAAGAAGGCGGTGATGAACGATGCCTGGCGATGCATGAGCGCCGCCGGGGGATCCACGGTCATAGGAGTCGGGGCATCGCCGAACGGCGTCAGCACGATTCCCTCACGACCACCGAGCACATAATCTTCGTTGAACCAGATCTCAGTCATGTACTCAACCGCTTCTTTCACCTCGGGGCTGTTGAACGGAAGCTCACCGGCGACCCATTCGTCGTAGACCTCCGGGGGATGAATGCGGAGCATGATGTCCTCGATCCAGTCGGTGGCAACCCATCCGGTGGCGCCGGAGCTCTCCATGCCGATCGTCCAGGGGGTGTAGCCGTCTTCTACCATTTGATCGCTGAGCTCGAGCATCTCATCCCACGTCTCGGGCTCTTCATAGCCCTCTTCCTCAAACGCGGGGATGTTGTACCAGACGAGGCTCTTTACGCTGGCCCGGTACCAGACACCTGCCTGAATCCCTTCGATCTCCGCGAGGTCCGTCCACGCCTCGTTGTACTGCTCGGAGAGATAGTCCATTCCGAGCCAGTCTTCCATGTCGTACACGTATCCACCGTTTACCAGGTCACGAGCGAGACCGGGTTGGGGAAACGCGGCGATATCCGGCGGGCTTCCACCCTCGGAGCGGACGGTAATCAGCGTCTCAAAGTCACCGCTTCCTTCGTATTCCACATCGATACCGGTGGCTTCTTCAAACGGTTCCATCGACCGGTTAAACCGACGGGCGTCCTCATCGACGAACGCACCAAAGATGTTGACGGTCGTTCCCGACAGGTCTTCTCCGTCCGTCCAGGGATTGTCCGCGTAATCCTGATCGGGATCCATCCCTTGCCCACCGCCTTCCTGCTGGCCACCGGCAAACGCCGTGGGGAGAGCAAAGACGAACAGTACCGCTACGAGCACTGCAACTGTTCTCTTGAACATAGTACCTCCTAATTGGTTTTCCTCTTGGTTGCCTTATACAACCAACTGTGAGGGTACCATGACAAATTTGCGCTGTCAAACAAAAATTTCGCGGAATCTCTCTATGAATACCGGCGATTTTTGCCTTTGACAGCATATCTTCCCGGGTGTAAATTGGTTTCGGCAACCAACTGAGATGGCACATTATATTAGTGACGTCAACATCACCCGGGTTCTCAGAACAATATGGCTCAACCAGGGGCTCAGCAGGATAGATATCTCCCGGAGGCTTGATCTGAACAAGTCGACCGTCTCGAAGATTGTCGGCTATCTGGAAGAGATAGAATTGGTAGAGCCTGCGGCGGTTGGAGACGCGGGACCCTCCGGTGGACGTCGACCGATTCACCTTCAGATTAAAGCTGATTGGGGATGTGTCATGGGGGTGGAGATCCAGACGGAGGCGTTCACCGTGGTGGGGATAAACCTCCATGGGGATGTGTTCTTCTCCCATACCGAGCCGCTGGATCTCCGAGTACACGACCTGGTAGATGCGTTTGTTGAAATCGTTCATCGATTTCAGCCAAGCCTGGAACGGACCGGCCTGCCGCTTATCGGCATCGGCGTGGGGTTACCCGGCTTTGTCGACCCGGTCCGGGGGGTTCTCAAAGCTTCAATGCCGTTTGAGCAGTACGAAGAAGTGTCGTTTGTCTCAGCCGCGCAAAAACAGCTTGATCTATCGGTGCCGATTTTGATCGATAACGATGCCAATTGCGGTTGCTGGGGTGAACTGGCGTTCAAGCATAGCACCCGCCCGGAGAACTTCGTCTTCGTCCTTGGAGAGTTGCGGAAGCACACCATTGAAATGGACGACTACCGGATCATGGCGCTGGGAATGGGCCTGGTCCTCAACGGCCAGGTGCACCACGGTACGGGGCACTCGGCGGGGGAGTTTCGCAGCATCCTCTACCGCGCCGGTACGGTGAACCAGTTCTCGATCAGCGATGCCGAGGCGCGGCGTTTCTTGCAGGATCGCCAGGTTGATGAGATGATCATCGATGAGCTGGCGCGGCACATCGCGTTTCTAATCAACGCGCTCAATCTCGGAAAGGTGGTGATCGGTGGTCCCATGGAAGTCCTGGCGGACGAGCTCATCGCGGCGATTCGCGAGCACACCCAGCAGAACTGGGCGTATCCCACCATGGTCGACTGTCAGATCAACGTATCGCGCCTGGGTGAGCAGGCGGTCGCGTATGGAGCGGCGGGGATGTTCCTGGAGCACCTCATTCGCATCCCGTCCGTGCAGGTGGAGGATGAGTTGCAGCGGGCGTGCGGAGTGGGATTACTCTCACCGGATGGAACGGAGCTTCCGATCTAGCCGTCCGATTCCGCGGATCCCTTACTCCGGCGACCGACCGTGCCAACCGGACATACTCTCCCATGCGCCCAAGTGCTGTATCAGCCGGTTAAACCATGGATCAGGGAGA
Source organism: uncultured Spirochaeta sp. (assembly GCA_964575075.1). GTDB lineage: Bacteria > Spirochaetota > Spirochaetia > DSM-27196 > Alkalispirochaetaceae > Alkalispirochaeta. The sequence goes on from CAZNRF010000011.1 coordinate 13,607, forward strand.
ATGCCCCGGAGGAACACCGCAATCCGAACGGTCCGGGGCCGTTTCGGCGAGTATCGTCCCCGGCGAAGAGCGCTTTCCACAATCGCCTCCGCCACAACGTCGTGGGAGCGCAACAAGGGCACGATCAGCTTCCCCAGTCCCTTGAGTTCGGCACCGGCAAACATGCCCTCGGCAATGTAGCTGGGATGGATCGAACTCACCATGACCCCATGAGGACGCGCCTCGGCCCGCAGCGCTTCCGAGAACCCCCAGACCGCCCATTTTGCGGCGGAGTACACCGCCAATCCGGGAACACCGATTGTTCCGGCGGCGGAACTGATATTCACCACGTGGCCAGTACGTCGTTCATACATTCCCGGTATCACCAGACGGGTGAGGTAGATCAGCGCATTAAGATTCACATCCAGTGACGTCATCCACGTCTCTGCGTCCTGGTCGGTAAAATGGCCCGGCGCCAGATGCCCGGCGTTGTTTATCAGGATGTCTACCGGGCCGAGCTCGTCAGTACCGGCGGCAAGGGCGCGCCGGAGCTGATCATAGTCGGTAACGTCACACACTTCCGTATGAAGATGAGCGCCGGGTTCGTCGCGTCTCAGCTCCGCCGCCGCCGCACGCAGCCCGGGAGCGTCCCGGTCCCACAAGGATACGCGACATCCAGCGGCAAGCAGGCGCCGGGCGGTGGCAAGGCCGATTCCTCTGGCACCCCCGGTGATCACGGCGTGAGAACCCGGCAGATGTACTCCGGGCTTCTGGTTACCGCTGCGGCGGGCGTGAACGGTCCGGTCCGTCATTGTCGATCTCCTTGACGAATAATCTCAACGAGACTTCGGTGCTCATCGGTACCCATGATTATCTTCCGGGGTACGAGTTCATCCGAGACGATGATCCCTTGCTCCTCCTGAGACACCTCAAGCAATCCCCGGTCAAGTTTGGTCTGAAGGACCCGCCGGACCGACGCATCGATACGCTCCCTCGAGATCTCTCCCGTTGCCACCGCCGATTCGATGGCGGCCAATGCGGACTCGGGATTGCCCGGTAGAAGAAGGATATCAGCACCCGCACGCACCGCCTGTACCGCGATCGTCTCTGCATTGAAATAGCGGGTGAGTCCATCCATCACCAGAGAATCGGTGACGATCAGGCCCTCGAACCCCAGCCGCTCCCGGAGGAGTCCCTCGACGAGCACCGCCTCGAGCGTGGCTGGGACCGGTGATCCGGAAACCTCGGGTACAGCGATGTGACCGATCATCACCCCATCTGCCCCGGCCTCGATACCTTGGCGAAACGGGACCAGCTCGATTTCCTGCAGGCGTGCCAGATCATGCGCCACAGTGGCTGCCTCTTCATGGCTGTCCTGCATGGTATCTCCGTGACCCGGAAAATGTTTCACCACGGCAGAAACTCCTTCCGCCTGTAGCCCTCGCACCGTAGCCGCCACCATTTCCGCCACGAGCTCCGGATCACTTCCGTAGGCACGAGAACCGATAACGGGATTATCGAGATTCGTCTGCACATCGGCCACTGGCGCGAAATTCATCGTGATGCCCAGGCTTCGCAGCTCCCGCCCCATCACGCGCCCCAGTTCATACGCCAGAAGCGGGTCGCCCAATCGTCCCACCGCCCGCGCCGGCGGGATTTCCGTTGCCGGCATGCCTTCTTGAGGCACCACTCGCCGCACCACTCCCCCTTCCTGATCCACCGCGATAAGCAGCGGTACGGAAGACTCTTCGTGCATTGATCGGACCAACTGCCGCACCTGGTCCGCCGTGGCGATATTCGGGCCAAAGAGCACGATCCCCCCCGGTTCGATATCGCCGATCACCGCGGACAAGGCGCCCTCCATCTCCTGGACGGGACGGCCACGACCGTCATGGGTGAGGCCGGGCATGATCATCTGTCCAATACGCTGCCGAAGCGTCATCGAAGCGATCAGATTCTCGATTGCGGCGTCGGCGGTGAGGTTCGATCGCTCAGGATTGGCAGAATCTCCCGGCGGTTGAGGTTGGCTTCGAGGCCCCGGCGAGTCCGACCCCTCACGTTCAGTTTGGTCGCTACCAGTTCGGTCGTCATCAGTCCGGGGGTCATCAGTTCGGTCGCTCCCCGCCCCGTCGTCGTCACTCCGGTCCGCCTCGGATTGCTCGAGCCGGTCATCTTCCGAGAAAGGCTCATCTCGGGTGGTTCGTTCAGCCTCCGCCGCACCCCCCTGCCGAGCCGGTTCTCCCTCGGGAGCGGAAGCGCACCCGCTCACCGCCACAATCGCGACAAGCGCGAGAATTCCTATTATTTTTTGAAAACGCCTGTGCACGAAATCATACATATCCGAATACACCCTGCGGTCCATCTTCAAGAAAGCCCGCTAAATAACTGTAAGAAAAAGACTTAACTCCTATCTTCAAACCTTACACGATTGGCACGCATATTGCATAGTACGTACTGTGATGCAGGAAGTAGCCCTTCAACAGTTGCACCGTTCAGTAAACCAAGAGATCCGCACCGAGATCATTCGTAAAACGATTCATCTCTCGATTGCGCTCACTCCCTTGGTAGCAGCCCTGGTGGGCATCCCGTTCACGCTGGGCGCCCTCGCCCTGGGAACTCTGGCCTATACCGCGGCAGAAACGCAACGGCGAAACGGCAATGCGGTACCGATTATATCCCGTCTGACCGTTCTTTCCTCCCGCGGACGGGATCGCGATCATTTTGTGATCGGCCCGATAACCCTCGGTACCGGCGCGATGCTGGCGCTCCTGCTGTATCCCAATCCAGCTGCAACGATCGCGATCTACGCTCTGGCCTTTGGTGATGGTCTGGCCAGCTTTGCTGGTAAGCTGTACGGCCGGATCCGCATCCCGGGAACCGGCGGGAAGACGTTGGAAGGGAGTCTCTCCTGTGCCGCAGCGGTGGCGGCCAGCACATACCTGGTGTATCCGGACAGCCGTGTAGTGGTAGTTACCGCCCTCGGAGCAACGGTTCTCGAAGCGTTACCCACCGGCGATGCCGACAACCTCATTCTGCCCGTTGGGGTTGGGCTTCTCGTATCCCTGGTGGTGTAACTGCCACGCCTCTTCTCCTCACCCATCCCCCATACGATCATCTGAGATGTGATCGTATGGGGGTTTTTTTTAGGACAACAGGAAGTCCCGGTAGTTCTGGCCGGCGAATACAATACCCCCGGTGACTACCAACAACGACCCAACAGCCAACCAAACCGGTTCGACGCGATAGAAGAGCAACTCTCGCCCCATAGCCAACGCAGCGATCGCTCCCGCCGAGATGAGCTGGCGCGGATTGCCGTTGTTAATGGAAGCCTGCACGTAATTGACCACCGCTACGGCAAGCAGCAGAAACAGCGTAGCCTGCAATGAAGAGCGAATTCCCGCCCGGTAGACGAGATGGTCCGGCAACACCGAGGTATCGATAGGGATAGACCAGCTGAGGGCGACAGCGATAATCCCCCCCACGAGGATAGCGGTTCCGTGCCGCTGCATTCGCAGCCCGCCGGCGTACAGTCCTGCACCAAAGAGCGCCATCACGCCGGTCACATGACCAAAGGTAACCGCCCGGGAGAACTCCGATCCCAGCTGGGCCCACGGTACCACCGGCAGAATGACCACGCCCCACCTGAACACATCCCTGAGCATCATGAGAAAGAACCACGCCACGAAGAAACCGCACTGCGACGGCGCACGCCGGAAGCGGCGCAGATACGCGGCAGCCAGCACGAATCCTAAACCCACCGTAATAAACGTGCCCGTCACTGCGGGAAGCACATCCAGTGAAAGCTGTAGTTGGTCAAAGAAGAACGCCCCCTGTAAGGCGCCGCTGAACGCTCCCACGATGACCAGGCTCAGGAGCACGAGTATAGCGAAGGCAAACCGGAGTGACAGATTGCGTCCCGTGAGCGTCATAACCGGTACTATAGCGTCTTTTGCGAAAAACTACAGCATTGAGCCGAAAACGACGATACACTACAAAGAGGAAAGGCGAGGTCCCATGGTTAACGACGTGAAACGAACATTATCTATTGTAGTGCTGGTGTTTCTATCGCTCAGTGTGACGTACGCCGGAGATGTGGCGCACTTCATTAACCTGGGCTTTTCTCCCGACTCCCGGGTGTTCATGTTCGCGCAGCACGGTATCACCCAAGAAGACAGCAATCCCTTCGCGGAGATCTACACCGTGGATGTACCGGGAAATCGTTTTATCTCCGCGGGTGTACACTCGCGGGAGTACGATGTACAGATCTCCCCCGGTCAGGACGGAAGCGGAGCGCTCTACTCACTGCTGCCGGACGTTCGCCCTACCGTCGAGGAATACGAGCTGGATCACTTACGCCAGGGACGCCTCATCTACCTCCTGGTGAATGGCCAGGAGCCTCGACCGCAAATTGAGTTTCGCGACTTTGAGACGGATGACGCTTTTACGATCACCATGACCCAGGACGCCCGTGGCACCGGTCCGGACGGAAGCGCCGCCTTCCATCTCGATGTTGTCGCCCGCCTCTCAGACGGCACGGAGGTCGAACGCCGCGTTGGTCGCCCCGATTACTATCGGGACGGCGTCAACCGCTATCAGATCCGCCAGGTGGTAGCCGGCCCGGACGGCAACTCGCTGGTTATCGTGGTTGAGCGCATTACCGACAGCGCCGGTGGGCGGCACATTCGCTATATGGTGGAGACACTCACCCTGCGATAATTCTTGACGACCCGGTAATTTGCCTCTAAACTCTCGCGGACTACCATGGCAGAACGAATTACGCCCCGAAGCGAGAGTTACTCAGACTGGTACATCGATATCGTCCTCAACGCCCAATTGGCCGACTACAGTCCCGTGAAAGGTTCGATGGTCATTCGACCCCGGGGGTATGCTCTGTGGGAGCACATCCAGCGCGGCCTGGACGACATGTTCAAGGCCACGGGACACAGCAACGCCTATTTCCCCCTGCTCATTCCCGAGAGTTTCATTAAGCGCGAAGCGGAACACGTGGAAGGCTTTGCCCCGGAGCTGGCGGTGGTTACCCACGGCGGTGGCGAAGAATTGGAAGAGCCACTGGTCATCCGCCCGACCTCGGAGACGATCATCTGGAGCATGTACAAGAAGTGGATCCAGTCTTATCGGGATCTGCCGCTGCTCATCAACCAGTGGGCCAATGTGCTGCGCTGGGAGAAGCGCACCCGGCTGTTTTTGAGAACCACGGAATTTCTCTGGCAGGAAGGCCACACCGCCCACGAAACGGAGGCGGAAGCCCGAGAAGAGACGCTACGGATGCTGGAGGTGTACCGCTCGTTTGCGGAGGACTTCATGGCGTTGCCGGTACTCACCGGAGCCAAGAGCGAATCCGAGAAGTTTGCCGGCGCGATCTCCACCTATGCGATCGAGGCGCTGATGCAGGACCGCAAGGCGCTCCAGGCGGGAACGTCACACTTTCTCGGCCAGAACTTTGCCAAAGCGTTTGACGTCCAGTTTCAGAGCCGGGAGAGCTCCCTGGAGTATGTCTGGGCGACCAGTTGGGGCGTTTCCACCCGACTCATCGGCGCGCTGATCATGGCACACTCTGACGATAAGGGACTCGTTCTCCCGCCGAAGCTGGCTCCCACGGAAGTGGTGGTGGTTCCCATCTTTCGCAACAAGAACAAGGCGGATGTGCTGGGCGCCGCTCAAACACTCTTCGATGAGCTGAAAACGCAGTTCCGTGTCGCCATCGATGACGACGAGAATAACTCTCCGGGATGGAAGTTTGCCGAGTGGGAGATGCGAGGCGTTCCGATACGGGTGGAAATGGGTCCCCGTGATATTGAGGCACACCAGGTGACGCTTGTACGCCGTGATACCGGCGCCAAAGAGGCGGTACCCCTGGCGGAGGCCGCTGTTCGCATCCGCACCATTCTCGAAGAGATGCAGGGAGACCTCTACGCCCGGGCCAAAGCGTTCCGGGATGAACATACCTACTACCCTGCCACGTACGACGAGTTTAAAGAGCTCTTCAACGAAGGCTCGGGAGGATTCGCCGTAGCCCCCTGGGACGGTGATCCCGCCACGGAAGCCCAAATCAAGGCCGACACCAAGGCCACCATCCGGGTCCTTCCGTTTGGAAACGAGACGGAAGCCCAGGGAAAACGGTGCCTGTTTAGTGGAAATCCGGCGCAGTACATGGCGGTGTTTGCCAAGAGTTACTGATCGGTGTCCCGTCGTGGTATATTCCAACGTGTGAGGAACCTCCGCTCCCGAAACGCCGGCCCCCTCTCCTGCTTCCCCCGCACCACGTTGGTTGCCCTCGTGGCACTCTCAGGACTCCTCCTCGCTCCGGTGGAGCTTCCGGCGCAGACGGTATTCGGCCTGCAGATCAGCCGCCTCTTCGTCACGGCTATGCCGGTGTGGATGTACAACGGGTTCACGGAAACCGCCGAAGGCGAGCCGGTGCAGGGCAGCGAGGTAAGCCCGATTCGGATGAGTTTCGGGGCCGGTTTTGAACTGCGGTTTACCGAGCGGCTGTCATTCGAACCCCAGGGGTGGCTCTTCCGGCAGGAATACGTCGCCCTCGACGCGTACGATAAGACGGTCCCGACCCAGATTGAAACGGGAAATCAGGTAGGAGAGATCGCAAACACCGTGGGCCTGGCGCTCTCGGTGCCGTTGGTGTATTCCCTTTCTCCAGAGTGGGCACCAAGCTGGGAGTTCCACGGAAGCGTCGGTCTGTCCCTTATATACCGAATCCCCGTTCGCCGGATCGATGGAAGTAACGCGGCACCGGTGGGACGGTATTGGATCGCCGGGCGCTTCATCTACCCCGATATGGGAATAGCGGCTGACTATCGCTTCAGCGACCGCATACAGGTGGGCGCCGGCATCACATGGTACATTCCCAGCTACAACGCCTGGGGACGCACCGAGGACACTCCCTTTCTGGATGAAACGATGCTTCGCTATGGCCTGCGCGTCCGATGGTACACCAACACCACCGAATCCTGAATGTGACCCGGCGCGAGCTACGCTCCCTCCCGGGTCATACGGTTCGATCTACCGTGCGAACGTAGCCGCCGGTTTGGGCCACCACCTGCGCTACAAAACCCACCGTCATAATGTCCAGCCACGCACCGATCCGCTCGAGCAGCGGCATCACCGGCAACAGAATCAGATACGACTCTTCCATACCTCGACCGTACCGAAGGGAGAGATAGCTCAGTAGAATCATCACAGCCCCGGCGGGATGGCGCCCGAGCAGAAACGAGTATAGGACCCCCGCCACGG
>CAZNRF010000012.1:0-19302 GCA_964575075.1 uncultured Spirochaeta sp.
AAGACTCCCTGAATTCGATTCCCGGGGTGTTGGAAAACGGACTGTTTACACGAGCCAATACCGAGATCTGGGTCGGGCGAAAAGACGGCACCGTAGAGCGGGCCAAGCTCTCGGACTAACGGCGCCCACCCCGCGGCACACCTACTGAATGAGCCGTCTCAGCAGCGCCTCGTCATGTCGCCAGCGCGGTTTTACCTTCACCTGGAGGGAGATGCGTACCGGTGTCGGAAACAGCTCGGACAACACCCGTTCGGAATCCTTTCGGATCGCGGTGATCGTTCGGCCGTTGCGGCCAACGAGGATGCCCTGCTGGGAGTCGCGCTCTACCAGAATGAACGCCCGCGCCCAGAGCGCCTCCTTCTTCTGCTCGAGATCGGCCACTTCTACGTAGATCGCGTGGGGAAGCTCCTGCCGAGCGCGAAGGATCGCCTGCTCTCGAATCACCTCAGCGATACGAAACGACGGCTCCTGGTCGGTGTAGAACTCCTCGGGGTACCAGGCGGGACCCTCGGGAAGCAGCGGAAACAGGCGGTCCAGGAGGGTCCCGACGCCGCGGCGGTACTCTTTGAGTTCCTCCGGTAGTCCCGCCAGCTCCACCGTAGTGAAATCCCCAAACCCCGCCTCGTGGAGAAAACGGCGTGTTCGGGGGAGGTCCGCAGCGGGCAGGTCGCATTTGGTGATCCCCACCACAACCGGTAATTTGTGCTCCGCGATTACGGTAGCCAGGTCGTGCTCTTCATCTCCGGGGTGTCGCGTGGCATCTACCAGGTACACCGCCGCCTCCGCATCCTCCAGGTGCTGTAATGCCACTTCCCGCAGCCGGAGGTTGATCTGTTTTTCCGATCGATGCAATCCTGGGGTATCGAGAAAGATGATCTGTCCCCGAGGATCGGTGACGATTCCTCGGATTACGTTTCGCGTGGTCTGCGGAACAGGGGAGATGATCGAGACATGGTGACCACAAATCGCGTTCATGAGACTTGATTTACCGGAGGAGGGGCGGCCCAGAAGGACCACGAAGCCGCTATGCGGGTCGGTGCTTTGCATGTTCACCTCCGGTGATAGTATATTCTGGCCTCAAACGCAACAATGGAGATGAATATGAGCCAGAACCAACAGATGAAATATCAGGACGACGATCAGGAACAGGAGCAGGAGAAGAAGAACGAGCAGCCGCCGTTGCTGGATAAGATGATCAAGACGCGTACCGTGCTGATTTCCGGGGAGATTAATAAGGAGCTGGCAGAACGGGTTGTTCGGCAGCTGCTGATCCTGGAGCAGGAAGGTGATGACCCGATTCGAGTTTTTATCGATTCTCCCGGCGGCGATGCCGACGCGGGCTACGCGATTTTTGACACGATCCGGTTCGTCAAACCGGAAGTGTATATGGTTGGAATCGGGCTGGTGGCGAGCGCCGGCGCCCTGATTCTACTGGCGGGAGAAAAAGAGAAGCGGTTGGCGTTTCCAAACTCGCATTACCTTATCCACCAGCCGCTGTCAGGCGTACGCGGAGTGGCCACGGAGATCGAGATTCACGCCCGGGAGATCGAAAAGATGCGAACGCGCATTAACACGCTGATCTCCCAGGAGACGGGAAAGCCCTTTGAGCAGGTGGAGAAGGATACCGATCGTGATTACTGGATGAACGCTGATGAAGCGGTAGCGTATGGTCTCGTCTCTCGGGTGATCACCCACCGGTCGGAGCTGGAGTAGAACGAATCTCGTCGTTACCAGAAGCGCAATATGAGCCCGGCCACCGTGCCGGGCTTTTTTTATCGATGTCCCTCAATTCAATGTAGACTTGGCCAAGCGCGGTATCCCACACCGTTGTCTAGGGGGATGTGCGTGTCCTTCAATGTTCCAGGATCGTAATCCTCACCAGTCTGTGCGCGGTGCTCTCGGCATGCTCCGGTTGCCGCATTGTCGTTCCCGACGATCAGTCCCTGACGGTGGTTGCCTATAACGTTGAGAATCTCTTCGATGCCCGAGCGAATGGAAACGAGTATGCCGAATTTCTTCCGGAGGCGGGATGGACCAAGCGGGATGTGGACCGCCGGTTGCAGGCGCTGGGAACCGCCCTACACGGTATTCGGCCCCCTCCGGACGTGCTGGTGGTCTCGGAAATAGAGAATCAGGCGTTGCTGGAGCGGCTGTTTCGCGAGTACGCGGTGGACCTGCCGTTGGAGTATCGTGCCTGGGTTGGAGGCACCGAGAGCGCTACCGGCGTGGCGATAGCAAGCCGCTATCCGATCGTAGCGGTGCGCTCGCTCCTGGCCCGTTCGGGGGATGTGCCGGCGCTCCGGCCGATTCTCGAAGCGCGCCTGCGGCTTCCCGAGAGCGATCTCGTGGTGTTTTCCAACCATTGGAAAAGCAAACGCGGCGGGGCGGCGGCTACGGAGCCGTTACGTCGGGCCACCGCCCAACTACTGTCGACGCGCTTACGGGAGCTTGCCGCGGCTGAAGCCAACCTTCCCATTATTGTGGCGGGAGATCTCAATGAACAACCGCGGGAAAACGAGTACGTAGATGAGGCCTATCCCACCGCGCTGATGGATGTCACGGCGATGCGCAGATGGGAGGCGGTTGCGGCACACAGCGCGCCGGACGGCGGTCGGCATGAGCCGGTGCCGTCCTGGTTTTCGCCGGAATACCTGACGACTGGGCGGTATCTTCCGATCATCCGGGAGATTACGGAACTATCACAGGTACCGACCTACTATGGGATTCCCGTCCTGGCCAGCTTGTGGTCCGCCGGAGAGGATCCCGGTTCGTACTGGTATTTCGGCCGGTGGGAACGGATCGATCATCTGTTGGCGAATGAGCCGGCGGTATCCGGGCCGATTCTTACGTTTCGTGAGTTCCAGACGGTGGTGCCCGCGGACGGTGTTGATGCGGAGGGGGCGCCGGTGAGTTGGCAGGACGGCGGCATCTCCGATCACCTGCCGGTCATGGCGGTTTTTGACCGGCGCAGCCCGTAGAGACGCGTTACCAGACGCCGGCTTCCTGAAGTTGCGCTCGCGCCTGGGGTGCCCAACCGCGGTTCGCCGCCGGGGATGCGGGACTCGGGTGCAGCACCTGGACGACACGTGGCGCATGCGGGAGGGTTGCGCCACGTGACTGCTCGAGGCGCAACCGAGCAAACGCTCCGACGCCCACCACCACGCGGGGACGGTAGGCATCTATTGCCACCTGCAACAGGGCATCGCAAATCTCGAAGAGCGGTTCTCGCTCCCGTTTCGGGAGCTTATCCGGAGCGATATTGCGGCCCGTCTCGGCCATAAACACCAACGGGCAGTAATTGATAACCAGATGGCGCTGAAAGAATTGCTCGGCGGTACCAAACTCCTCCGCAAAAAGATTCCACAGGCGCTGACCGCTTACCTCACTTCGCGTGCAGTCCCACCCGAGGATCGGCCGCTTGGGATGCTCGATTGACGGACGATCGATCGGAGCATCGATCTGAAGCCAGGAGCGCACCATGCTCACTTCGCCGAAGGGAATCCCCGTTTGCGCCATTCCCCAGGGCCCCGGGTTCATTCCAAGGAACAAGACCTCTTTCGGTGAGGCGCCGTACGTGCGCAGATACTGCTCCCAGGAACGATGGGCGTACTGGAGCGGGTTGTAGACGGTTGTAACGGGATCGGCGAATGAGAGGGCGTCTAACTGAGGGAGTGCACGGTTATGGTAGTGAAGCATCACTTCTGCAGGATCCATCGTACTACGCTACCGGTGCACAGGTTCTTGCACAAGCGTATGCGGGCCGATACAGTTGGCCCGTGAGCTTCGATAGTGCCGCTGAATACCGGTCTTACCTGGTGCGAGAAGCGCAGGTTCCCCGTGGGTTTCAATTCTTTGCTACTTCTCTTCTCTTTACCCCGCCGGAACGCCCCGACGCCGGGGAGACCTCGATGAACGTGGCGGTCATTGAGAGCGATCCCGGAGCGGTAACAGTGGGAGTCACGACCCGAAACCGGTTCTGTGGAGCTCCCGTGGTACTGGCGCGAGAGCGCCTTGCCGCGGGAACGGTACGGTCGCTGGTGATCAATAACAAGGTCGCCAACGTGGCCGCGGCCACTGGTCTTACCGATGCCCGCACCGTGGCGGCAGCCCTTGCCCGGGAGCGAAAGCTGCCGGAAGAGGAGGTGCTTTCGGTGAGCACCGGGGTCATCGGGTGGAGTCTTCCCGTGGAACACATCGTGGCTGCGGTCCACGGGATCTCCGCTGTGCCGTGTGGCCCCGTCGAGGTAGCGGAGGCGATCATGACTACCGATCGCTACCCCAAGGTTGCCTGGGAGAGCCGCCGCGGCGCCACGTGTCTTGGCGTTGCAAAGGGCGCCGGTATGATCGAGCCCAACCTCGCCACGATGCTGGGATTTATCATGTGTGACGCTCGAGTTGAGCGGAATCTGCTGGACCGCGTCTTCCGCCGGGTCGTGGCGCGCACATTCAATACGATATCCGTAGACGGCGATCAGAGCACCAGCGATATGGTGCTGTGCACCGCCAACGGCGCCTCCGGGGTGGAACTCTCCGAGGAGGAGCTGGAGGAGCTGCTGACGCCGGTGTGTCGCACCTTGGCGCGGGAGATCGTGCGGAACGGTGAGGGCACCGCCCACATGATCGAAGTTCACGTCCGGGGCGTGCCGGATGAGCAGCTGGCGCGACGTATCGGCTCTCAGGTAGTGAACTCACCGTTGGTCAAGACGGCTGTCTACGGAAGGGATCCCAACGTGGGCCGCATCCTGGCGGCGGTAGGCGATGCCCTTGATACGTGGGACCCGCAGAACACGGTGGATGTGTCTGCCCTCACCGTGGCGATCGCCGGACGCAGCGTGTTCGAGGCGGGGGCATTTCGACTGGACGGGGAGGTGGAGCGGGACCTCGCGGAGTTTCTCCACACGACCGCCATGGATCCCGCACTCATCGGGTACCCGCAGGATGTGCCGGCGGTGCCGATCGTCTTGGACTTCGGTGGTGTCGAGCCGGAAGAAGTGGAAACGGTCCTGGTGGGCAGTGATTTGAGCTACGAATATATCAGGGAGAACGCGGATTATCGGACGTGATATTCCGCCGGTGAAGGACGATACATGGATCAACAGCAACAGAATGGAGACTTTCAGGTTCAGGTTACGCGGGCCAAGGACCTGATCGAAAAGGCGCGTAACGAGTTGGGTCGGCGCATTGTGGGCCAACGTGAGATGGTAGACGGGCTCCTGACGGGAATCCTTGCGGGTGGACACGTTCTGCTGGAAGGAGTCCCCGGACTGGCCAAGACGTTGATGGTGAAATCTCTCGCGGAGGTGCTGGATGCCTCGTTTCGCCGGATTCAGTTCACTCCGGACCTCCTGCCCGCGGATCTCATCGGTACGATGATTTACCGCCAACAGACCGGAGAGTTTGTTCCCCGGAAAGGGCCGATCTTTTCCAACATAATTCTGGCCGATGAGATCAACCGCGCCCCGGCGAAGGTACAAAGTGCATTGCTGGAATCGATGGAAGAGCGACAGGTTACGATTGGTGATACCACCTATCCTTTGTCGGAACCGTTCTTCGTGTTGGCCACGCAGAACCCCATCGAACAGGAGGGAACCTATCCGCTGCCCGAGGCGCAGCTTGATCGGTTCATGCTGAAGCTCTTTATCGATTATCCCTCCCGTGAAGAGGAGCGTATGATCCTCTCGCGAGTGGGGGTTCCCCAGGAGATTGAGTTGCAGCGGACGATCTTCAAGACGGATGTGCGCAAACTCCGGGATATCGTTGCGAACATCGCGATCGACGATCGTATCGCGGATTACATAGTAGAGTTGGTCACGGCGACTCGCGCCGACGGAGAGCGAGGCGACATGGGCCCCTTGCGTTACATCGAGTTCGGCGCCTCTCCCCGGGCGAGCATCTATCTGTATCGGTGCGCGAAGGTGCGCGCCGTGTTTGAAGGGCGGACATACGTGATTCCCGAAGACGTAAAAGCGGTTGCCATGGATGTGCTCCGCCACCGCATCGTGCTCTCCTTCGAGGCCGACAGTGAGGACCTTTCCAGTGATGATGTGGTGGACATGCTTCTCTCCACCGTTGCGGTTCCCTGACAGTCATGGCCCGAGCGCGTTTCAATCCCCTAGACCAGCTCCCATCTCAAGCGAAACTCCGGCAGATACAGCTCGTTGCGCAACGGCTCGTGGAGAGTCTCCTCGCCGGTAACTACCGCCCCGTCTTTCGCGGGCCGGGAATCGAGTTCGATGAGGTGCGAGAGTACGTCGAGGGTGACGACGCCCGACTCATCGACTGGAACTTCAGTTCCCGCTTCGGTTCGGTCTATACGAAGACGTTCCGGGAAGAGCGGGAGATGACCCTGTTTCTGGTTGTGGATGTGTCTGCATCTCTGGATTTCGGCTCCCGGGCGCGTTCTATGCGGGATGTGGCGCTGGTGAGCTCGGCGTTGCTCACCTTGGCGGCGGTTCAGAATAATGACAAAGTCGGTGGGACGCTTTTTGCGGATACCCTCGAAACGTGGGTGCCGCCGGCTAAGGGCCGCAACCACGCGATGCGCCTTCTACAGGAAATCGTGGCGCATGAGCCAACCGGGCGCGGCTCAAACCTCGCTTTGGCGTTGCGGACGGTGAGTGAGTCGCTCAAGCGGCGTGGAATCGTGATCGTAATTTCCGATTTCCATACCGGGGATTATCAGCGGGAGCTGGCGCTCATTTCGAAGCGGCATGATGTGATCGCCTTGCGCATAACGGACCCGGTCACCGATGATCTTCCCGATTTTCCCGTCCTGCACGCCTTGGATCCGGAAACGGGACGTACCCTCTATCTGAACGGTACATCTCGCAACTTCCGCTTTGCTTTCGAGCATTACTGGCGGCAACAACGGCAGCAGTGGATGAGAGAATGCCGACGTCGTGGTGTCTCGGCGATAGAGATTCGTACCGTTGATCAGGTGGCCGAGCGTCTGATTTCGTTCTTTCGCCATCGGAGGGTCCATCGGTGATCCGTCGCGTGGTCATGCTGGGGGCGCTCGCGGTGCTGGTGGGGGTGTCCGGGTCACTCTCAAGCCAGTCCGTAGCGGATGTGATCTTTCTGCCGCAGACCTACTACGTAGGCGATCTGGTGGAGGCACGCGTCGTGGTTCGGTCCTCGGAAGACCTTGATCTCTCCGTTCCACAAACCCTTCCATCCACCGAATGGGTGGATCTGAGAGAGGTGTCTATCGTTCAGCGCGCCGACGGGTATGAGGTTCGTATTCTCTTCCAGCCCTTTTTCGTGGGTACCCGACAGCTGCCGGCAATCGACCTGGGGTCGTTCACCGTGTCAGGAGTAAGTGCCGTGGTGAGTACCCTGCAATCGGAGGAGGGCGAACTCGAGTTGCAGCCGGTTCGAGACCAGCTGTTACTGCCGGGCACCCGCGCCTTAATCGCGGCAATTATCCTGGCAGTTTTTGGTATCCCCTTAGTAGTCGTGTTTACCGGGGGCTGGATCACGCGGCATGTCGCGGCGTTCCGGGAACGGTACCGGGCGAATCGTCCGTACCGAACGTTGCAGAAGCGCCTCAAGCAGCTTCAAACGGAGATGCACGAGCTTGATGGCAAGGGCTATTACATCAGGCTGGTCGATATTACCCGCTCGTATCTGGAAGGGCGCTACGGCATCGTGTTTCGTTCCGCCACCACCGGCGAGCTGGACAGATATTTGCGCAAGGAAGGAATCCCCGAGGAGCAGCGGCAACGCCTGATCGAGCTCTTTCAGTTTGGCGATCTGGTGAAGTTTGCGAACCGTCGCGTTACGGTCCACGATCGGACGTACCACCTGGAGGCGGTGAAGTCGCTTTCGGGGGAATTGCAGCGCGCGGAATGGGAGGGCCAAGTCGATGTGGGTACTTGATCGCCCGGCTTACCTGCTCCTCTATCTGGTACTCCCGATTCTCTACTACATCCGGCACATCTACGCCTGGCGGGGTGGCCGGCTGCCGGTGCCCTTTGCGATCTACAACGGTGGTGTTTTTCGCCCTCCCGTATCGTTTCGCGTGGTATTACTGAAGCTCTCGGCGGTGATGTTCTGGGCCGGGATGGTCTTGCTTATCCTGGCCCTCGCGGGGCCTACCCGCACTGAACGGGAGCGGGTGTATCTGAGCCGCGGTATCGACATCATGTTGGTGATGGATCTATCCCCAAGTATGGCCGCCGAGGACTTCCAGCCGGTAAACCGATTCGAGACCGCCCGATCGGTTATTCGTCGATTCGTGGAGCAGCGGCCAAATGACCAGATCGGATTGGTGGCCTTTAGCGCGGAGGCGGCGCTTCGGGTGCCACCCACCCTAAACTATGATCACCTCGTGGAATCTCTGGATGAGTTGCAGCTCATGGAGCTCGGGGACGGCACCGCGATCGGAATGGGCGTGGCTCTCGCTTCGCTGCACCTGCAGGGGAGCAGTGCCGAGGAACGGGTCATCGTGCTGCTCACCGATGGCGTCAACAACGCCGGCGAGATCTCTCCTGAGGCGGCGGCGGAAGTTGCCGGCGAGTCCGGGGTGCGTATCTATGCGATCGGTGTAGGATCCGGCCAGGAGGCGCGGATCGAAGTGCGTGATCCGGAGACCGATCAGTTATATCGTGGTACCGTTCGCGGTAGCTATGACCAGGATACCCTGGAACGGATCGCGGACCTTTCCGGCGGCAGATACTTCACCGCCGGGAGTGCCGGGACTCTTGAGTCAGTTTTTGATGCGATCGGCACCGCCGAGAGTACCGAGCGACGGGTACAGATTCGTGTGCTCCGGCAACCACAACACCGGATCATTCTCATGTGGGCGCTGGCGCTGCTCGTGGCAGAAGTATTGGTACGTCGTCTTATCGTGGGGAGTGCGCCGTGACGTTCTTATATGGAAACGTTCTGTGGCTCCTGGCGGCCTTACCGATTCTTGGCGCTCTTCTTCTGTTTGCCGGATACCGGACCCGTAATACGGTCTCCCAATTTGTCGGTGAACACAGCCGCACGGAAATTCTGAACTCCCTGACGGTAAAAGGGTTTGTTACCGCGGTCCTGTTTACCGGCGCGATCGCGGCGTTAATTGTGGCGCTGGCCGGTCCCCAGTGGGGAGAGATTCCAGTGGAAGACGAACGGCGCGGTTTGGATGTGGTGTTTCTCATGGACGTGTCCAATAGTATGGTCGCTGAGGACGTTCCTCCCTCGCGATTGGCACGAAGTCGGGAGGTGGCGCGATCCGTTGTAGGGCGTCTCGATGAATCGTATCGGGCGGTCGTTGCGTTTAAAGGGGCGGCCACGGTGGTGGTTCCTATGACCGAGGACCCAGTCGCGTTCGATCTTGCCATGAGCAATCTCTCGGGGGCGCTCATCACCACTGCCGGGACCAATGTCCGGAGCGGCCTCGATACCGCTCTGGCTGCGTTTCCGTCCGGTTCTCCCCGGCAGAGAGCGATCGTGCTGTTCAGTGATGGTGAAGAGCTGCAGGACGCGGTTGATGATGAGCTCGAGCGATTACGGAGCGCGGATATTCCCGTCTTCGGAGTGCTTGCCGGCACACCCGGTGGGGCGACCATACCCACCCGATCCGGTGGGGTTTTACGGGATGAGGAGGGTAGACCGGTGCTGGTCGGTGCCAACCGCGCTACCTTGGAGCAGCTTGCCGCCGTCTCAGATGGACATGTGTATGATATCAATAACGGCACGGTCGCCCAGGACCTTGCGACTGATCTGCGTGAGCTTTCCGGGCGCGGACGAGACGTGGTGTTTCGTGAAGTTTCCGTAGAGCGGTACCACCTGTTCGTGCTTTTGGCGTTTGTGCTATTCACGGGAATCGTCCTTGTAAACCACGTTCCTTGGAGGCGCCTGTTGTGAAACGGATCGTGTTACTCCTGATGCCGCTACTTCTGGTATCGTGCAACGTGTATTTCCCCCATCTCCGCGTGGTTCGGGCAAATTACAACGTGAGTCGGGGAGAGTATCAGCCGGCCATCGTTGACTATTTGCGGGCCCAAGGGACCGCGGAGTACGAACCGTGGCTTGCCTACAATCTGGGTACCGTCTACCACTATCTGGGTGAATCCGGCGCGGCCGTAGATCGCTGGGAGGCGGCGTGGGAGTCCAACGTTGATGATCTCATGTATGGAGCGCGCTTCAATCGTGGGGTTTACCTGTTTGAGCAGGGAAGATATCAAGAGGCGTTCCAGGAGTTTCGCTCAGCTCTGAGAATCAATCCGGGGAGCAGAGCCGCAAAAACCAATCTGGAACTCACCATCGAGCGGATGGAGGCGGGGTCGGAATTAGATGGCGATGGGCCTCGCAGTTCCAGCGGTCGGAGTGATCGCAGTGAGGAATCCCAGGATAGTGGTGGAGAACGGATGCTTGACTATCTGCGTCGCAAACAGGAGCAGCAATGGCGTGCGAATCAGGAACAAGGCGTCACCGAAGAGGCCAGAGACTGGTGACGGCACTGCTACTGATCGTGGCGCTCTTCGGTGTCCCCGGTCTACTGACGGCGCAGAATATCGACCAGGAGAGCGAGCCACCAATTGATGAAACGGTATCCTTTGCTGAGGGACCGCGCATAGAGGTTGATGAGGGAGAGCGGTTCGAGCTGACCCTAACGATCCCTCGGGACGACCCTGAAGCCGTCCGTCTGGGTTTTCCGCCCCTTCCGGAGGGAGTCCGGCAGCCGGAAGGTCCGGTGGTGGTAACCCGAGGCCAGCAGGATATGGAAGTCCGGATCCCGCTGGTGGCGAACGAGCCGGGAAGGTTCGTCCTCGATGCGATCCAGGTTACCTCTCCATCTGCTGTGCGTGAGACGGAACCGGTATTAGTGGAGGTTCGCGATCGGCAACGGGGGGTTATACCCTTTCAAGCTCGGTGGCGTGTCGCGGAGGAAGATGTTCGACAGGGCCAGAGCATTCCGGTGTTTCTCGAGATTGTCGGTATCGACACCTTTGCGTTTCCCGAGATCGTGAACCTTCGCTCGCCGGAGGCGGGGTTGTTCGAGGAGGTGAGCGGAATCGGCAGCGTGACATCCGAGGACATCGCAAATACGACCCTCTATCAGATTCCGGTGGCCGCCTTCATCTTTACCTCCACCTCTGCCGGGACATCCACGATTCCTGCCGCTACCATTCGGGCTGAAGGGATAGACGTGACCGCCCCGGCGTTGGAAATCGATGTGAATTCCCTGCCTCAGCAGGTAGAAAGCTCCGGTGCTGTGGGAGAGCTCTCCGTCGACGTGTCGGTGGACTCATCGACACTGATGCCGGGCGATACCGGCGAGGTTACCGTACGTGTCTCAGGAACCGGGAATCTCCCGGTGCTTGACTTTCCCGAGGTTGAGCTTCAGGGGCTCGTGGAGGTTGGTCGCAGTCAGGACAGCTCCGTTGTCCCGGATCAGGAGGATCTCCGCGGATATCAGGGGAGCCGGGAACTGGCTGTGCGCTTCGAAGCTGAGGGCAACGCTGCCGCTGGATCAGTCGTGGTGAATTCGTTTCCCGTATTCGATCCGAATGACGGGGTTGTCCGGACGATTCCGGGGCGCTCGATCCCGATAGAGATCATTCCGAGCGACGCGGAAGCCCCGTTGGATGAGGTGGCTCCCGAAGCCGATCTCATTTCCCTACCGGATCTGACGAATATTACGTGGATTCCCTTCTCCGAAATCCCGTGGATCTACAGTCTGTTTATCGCGGGACCGGCGATATTCGGTATTGTTCGTTTGTGGTCGGTGCGCGGAAGAACGACGCTGGTAGCCCTGCCGCTTTTCATCGGTGCCGCCTTGTTTCCCCGGCTCGATATGGACCGTCTGACCCGCGCCGATGAACTCATTGCCGACGGGCGGCCGGCGGTGGCGGCGGTGCTGTATGAATTGGAAGTCCAGGAGAACGAATGGCACGCAGGGCTGCACTTCAATCGCGGCGTACTTGCGTTACGGGTGAACGATCCTATCGACGCTATGTATCATCTGCGTCGTGCGGTACGGCTGGCGCCGGAGCGTTCCCGGTTTCGTGCCGTACTGAGCGATGCGGAAGAATACTTCGATATGGACACCCAGTCGACGATACCCTGGTATGTTCGCCCGGACTCAATGGTGGCCGCACTATGGGTGGTGTGGACGCTGTTCTGGCTGCTGCTGGCGGTTCGCGGCCGTTTGCGCCGCACGATCGCGTTGGTCACGCTGGTGATGGTGGGGGTGGTACTTATTGGTGGCTGGTGGTGGTCGGTTCGACAAGCAGGCGAATCGGAAGCGGTGGTCGTGCGGCCGGTCACGGTTCGCCGCATTCCGAGTATCACCGCTCAACCATGGATACAAGTCGACCCTGCTACGGCGGTCCGGGTTGAATTGTCATACGAGGATTTCTATCTTGTGAGAACGTCCAATGGTATTCAGGGATGGGTTCCGGAGGCGTCGTTGTGGATTTTAGGAGAACACTGATGAGTAGTAATATGATGGATCGCCTTCTGGACCGGTATCCGCCTCCGCCGGACCTCGAGAAAGACGACTTCGCCGGCCAGGATTACCAACACGTGGCACCGCGTAAACTGCCCGTGGAGCGCACCATCGATCTGCACGGTCTGACAACGGTAGATGCTTCTCAGAGACTGGAGAAGTTTGTCGGCCAGGCCGCCCGGGAGGGAGTGCGGAAAATCCTGATCATCCACGGAAAAGGAAGCTCTCCCGGTTCGGAGGGGGTAATGAAAGCGCTGGTTCGTCGGTATCTTGAAGACAGCCCGATGGTTGGCGCGACCGGCCATCCGGGGGTAGACCTCGGTGGCACCGGTGCTACCTGGGCGGTAATCCGTCAGCGCTCGCGATAGATGATACGACCCCGGGTGAGATCATACGGCGAGAGGGCTACCTTTACTTTATCGCCGGGCACGATGCGGATGTAGTGTTTTCGCATCTTGCCGGACAAGTGGGTCAGGATAACGTGCCCATTCTTTAACTCGACTCGAAACATCGTGTTGGGAAGAGACTCCTTTACGATCCCTTCTACTTCTATCGCTTCTTCTTTGGCCACAGCGGCTCCTTCTATCGTGTTTTCGCTATGGTAGGTTGATCGGGAGCTGCATGTCAACGATCAGAATTCTCTTGACATTTTCGCTGGCATCTATATATTTTGCGGACTTCCCAGCTGAAGGAGAGCGCTATGGACCAAGAATTTGTTGAGCGTATGAAAGAACGCCTCCAAGAGATGAGGGCTGACATTCTGAACCAACTCGTCTCTGAAGATGAGGAGTTTCGATCGATGGCCGGATCCAGCGATACGAAGGATCTTGTAGATGTGGCCACTACGGACATTGACAAGAAACTGCTGAGCGCTCTCGGTTCGCAGGAACTGAAGAAACTACGCCTCATCGAGTCAGCGCTTGCTCGTATCGATAACGGCAAGTACGGAATCTGTCTCAAAAGTGGCAAACCGATCCCGAAAGAACGACTGGAGGCGATTCCCTACGCGTTGTATCGCATCGAGTACCAGAATGAGATCGAGCGCCGCAACCGGTAGAGCGGCTTAATTCTTTCCGCTGCCGGCCGATAATATAATCGGAGGCAGCGGAATGACGAGTTCACACAATTCGATCTCTCAGAATCTCACCGTCCCGCTGAGCGAGTTGGTACGAGCTCGTGTCTCGCAATCGCGCGTGGCGCTGCCGGTGAGGGGGGCGATGTACGCCCGGCTGAATCACATATCCGGCATTCCAGCCAGCTCGCCGAATGGGGGCTACTCGTTATCCCGACTACGCGCAATCGACACGATGATTACACGAATCGCCCGAATGCAGGAACGCCTGACCCCTGATGTCTCCCCGGACCCGGTGGAGCAGCAGGAAAAGCTCATTGAAGAAACGGCGCGTCGGATCGCGGAATCGATGGAAAGCAGCCCCGCGGGACACGCGGCGGAAGAAGGATTTCTGTTGAATATGCTCGCCTGAGTGGGGTCGGCACCGGGAGAAACGGTTAAATCGTTGCTCCATCGCTGACCATTGGGTTATTGCGAACCTCCCGCTCAATAGTGGTGAGTGGTCCGTGTCCCGGAAATACGCGCGTCTCCGGCGGCAGTTCAAACAAACGATGTGAAATAGACTCGTGTAGCGAATCGGAATCAGCCCGGGCCAGGTCGGTGCGGCCTACCGTGTTGAAAAAGAGGGTGTCTCCCGAGAACACCGCCTGTCGCGGCTCGCTGTAAAAACACACGCTTCCGGTGCTGTGTCCCGGGGTGTGCAGTACCTGCAGGTCCGAATCCTGCAGTGTGTCTCCCTCGCCGTAGAAAAACTCCGCCTCAGGTACATCGACGCTAAAGCTTCGAAACGCTTCCATCCCGGCCTCACCGAATGCCGAGAACACCTCATGGTTGCTGTCTTCCGCTGAGGATCCAAGATATCCCGCGTCCGCTTCATGAATCCCCACGGGAATGTGATGATTGCGCTCCGCGTAGAACGCCTGAACCGCTCGCGTTGCAGAGGTATGGTCCAAATGGCCATGGGTAAACACGATCGCCTGGGGAAGAAGGTTCATCGCCTCCAGGCGCTTAATCAAAACGTCGGCGTCAGCGCCGGGATCGATAATGATGCACTCTTTCTTGCCGGTGGAGACGATATAGGAGTTGGTGTACATTGATCCAACAATGATACGATCGATCAGCATGTTCCATAAAGCTACCAGAATCGCCGAGGACGCGCAACGTCGATGATCTCTTTAGAACTGCTGGTCACCCTTACCGTGGCGTTCGCATTCTATGTTGCGATTCCAGGTACCGGCGCGATTCTGGTTCGGCACCGCTGGCGACGATTCCGGGATGGATTGTTGTTGTTCCACACCGCTCCCACTCTCCAATACGGAAGTGCACCGCGGCCGGAAACCAGCCAGATGTATCGATTCTTCGGCCAGCTAGAAGCGATCCAGCGGGATCACACCATTTGGGTCGGTGACCGCGCATTGTCGGTAATGGTAAGTCTCGATGGGGTTCCGGTGTTTGTTATGCCCCGCACCAACCGTGAGGGGTTGGCGCCACCGGACGAGACACCGCGGGTGCTGTACTGGAAAGAGCTTTCAGCCCTGGCGGAGGGTACCAACGTCTTCGTCGGCGGTAGCATCGTGGATGATCAGGGAAGCATCCGGTTCGACGGTGGACCTGACGGTGTTCCCTTGGTGATGATCTTCGATGGTCCCCGGGACGCACTCTTCTCCCGGGCGATGTGGGCCGGACGGCAGCGCAACGAGTACTGGAATCATCTGACGCCGATTTCTCTGGTTGGGGGATTCGTGGCCGAGCTGTTGTGGGCGGTTACGCTGTCGGGGCAGAGCCGTCTGCACACGCTGGTAGCATTGGTGATGGCGCTGATTCCGCTTCTCCCGCTGTTTCCCCCGGGGGTCATCGGCTTCTACTGGTATCGCCGATTGTGGAGGCGGGCTCGCCGGATCCGCGCACACCGAGACCTGGCCCTGCTTCGCCGAAACATCAGCGAAGGACTCACCATCCGGCATGCGCAACGATCCCTCAGTCGGATCGCCAGCCGCTGGGAGGCCGCAGCCGTGGCGTTACTGCTCACGGCGATTGGAGTGAACGGCTACGTGTCGGCGATACTCTTCGCCCTCTTAATGCGGTGACCGGGACGGTTACTCTTTCTTGTTGCGCGCGAAATTAACCGTCAGCTTCCTACCGCGAAAATCATAGCCGTTGTACGTCTCGATAATGATATCCGCCACCGACTTATCCACTTCAACAAAGGAGTAGTTGTCGAGAATTTTGATCTGGCCGATATCGTCGCCCTCGACCCCCTCGAGTTCAGCGAAGAGCGCGACAAAATCCTTGGGATAGACACGGCGATTCTTACCGACGCTCACAAAAAGTGTCTGTCGATCCTCGGGGGCAACGTTGCCCGTTGCTCCTTCATTGGGATCGCCTCCCTCCGATTGCTGCGGCCGGCGTTCCGCCTTGCGCTCCGACCCTCGGCGCTCGCGGCGAGGCTTCTCAGCCTTGGCTCGGGATCGCGAGGGAGCGGGCATCTCTCCATCGTTCATCAGCGTCTTCACCAGGTATGCGGTGAGGTAGGCTCGTGAGAAGACTGAGACGTTGCGCTTTACAAACTTCTTGTACGCAGTCATCTCGTGGGGGTCTTCTTCTTCATGAATGGTACGAACCAACTCTTTCAGACGGGCCTTCAGCTCATCCGGGTTTTCGATGTATTCGTTACGTTGTGAACCGGTCATTGTGATACTCCCTTCGTGTTCGGCTAGTTGGTGACGGAGATCGGATCGTTTCCAGTGGCGCGACGGAAGGTTCTCGAGAACGTCATCATGGCTATCGAGCCCAGCATCTGCCTCCGTCAGAAGAATCACCTGAGGATTCCCTGCGGATTTGGTCAGTACGAATCCAAGATCGGCGGCGAACTGTGTTCGCTCACCCGTGGGAATAAACCCTACCACATGGGCGAGGCGATCCAGGCTGAGCTCATCCCGTCGGAGAAGATCGATAATGCGCGCCGGATTCACCGCCGTCGGGCCCCCGTCCGCTACCAGTGCGTCGGGATCCGCGGCCAGGACCAGCGTCTCCGGTGAGGAGCCGGCGCTGGAGCGGCTGCGTAGAACGTCCGAGAGGTTGCGCCCAAATGGTGCCAGCACGGCGTGATCAACCGCGATTAACCCTGAGCGTTTGCGCGCAACCCATTCGGGACAACCGAACGACTGCATTGTTCCGAATGTATTACGTTGAGAACTCGTCACCGCCGGTGATCGTATGAATGGCGAATTGGTTTGTCAAGAAAGAAAGCGCGGCAACCGACGAATACGCTATGAGAAGGTGTGCTTTTTGCCGCGTTTGGCGCTCAGTTGTTCCGATCCTGATGGTTGTGGTGTTCTCCATGACGCTTATGGCGCAAGACGGGTCCGAGAGTTCCGAGGCGCTGAGGTTTCGATTCGGGTACCGGCAGGATGAGCAATATCGGATTGTGGGTGTCAATGTGCAGGAACTGTCGGTGAACGGTTCTCCCTTGGGAGAGGCGGAGGTCCTGACCAGAATTCGGCTCCAGGTGGGCGCTCCGGAGGAACGCAACGGTGTCTCCGGTGCCCCCATTACGGCGGAGTATCGTGTGTCTCAAGAGGTTGCTGACGATGACGAGCCGTTCTCCGTGGACCGGGACTACTCGGTAGCGTTGTGGCAGGATGTGCTCGGCCGGCAGGAGGTGCCTTCCGGGTCGTTTGTACCGCAGGTCCGCAACATTCCCGTCTTTCCAGAGCGCGCTCTCAGTCCCGGGGATACCTGGACCGCCGAGGCGGTGGAAGTGTACGACTTTCGTGACGGAATGGGTATCGAGAATCCTGTTGCAATTCCCGTTACCGCCCGCTATGAATATCTCGGCCCGCGGGAGTTCGAAGGAGAGACCTACCAGGAACTTCGTATTCAGTACGCTCTCTTTTACCGCCCTGATCCCGAGCAACCGGAAGCGGAGCATTTTCGTGTCATGACCGCTCGCTTTGATCAGGAGCTTCTCTGGGACAACGTGGCGGGACGACCCCATTACTACGAGGAAACGTACAACTTGTTCATTCAAGCCGCCGACGGCACCCGGATGGAGTATCAGGGCACCGCCGACGGCCGCGTGGAAGGAGCTCCGGAGTTGGATCGAGACAGCGTGCAGGAGGATATTGAGGACCTCATCGACCGCGACGCCATCCGCGATATGAGCGTGCGAACCGATGAGGAGGGCGTCACGATATCGTTGGACGACATTCGGTTTGCTCCCGATTCCGCGGAGCTGCTGGAGTCGGAGATCGAGAAGCTGGAGTGGGTGGCTGAGGTGTTGGCCGACTATCCCGACCGTGACATTATGGTCTCCGGCCACACCGCCTTCGCGGGGACGGAAGCGGCGCGACAAGAACTCAGCGAGGAACGCGCCCGCACGGTGGGGGAGTGGCTCATCGAGTACGGCGTTCGAGATCGATCGGAACTGATGTACCGCGGGTTCGGGGCGCGTCGCCCGGTGGACTCAAATGAGACCGAAGCGGGACGCCGCCGCAACCGCCGCGTAGAGATCACGATCCTGGAGAATTGATCACAGTACCCGGTCGGGATATATTCGCCGAATGACCTCCTCCCGTCTGGCCCGGCTCGGTGCAATCCTCGCTGCCTTCGCAATACTTTCCGGATGCGAGTATGGGCCGTTTCAGGAGCAGACCCGCTCGCTCCCAGGGGCAGTGGCGGTGCAGGTGGATGACCCGTTCTATCTCAGCGACAATCCTGAAGCGAACCAGTGGTACCTGGAGACGATCAACGCTCCCGAAGCGTGGTCGCAGTACGCGGCGATCACCGCCGACCCGGTGGGGGGCGGTGCGGTCCAAACTATTCCCGTGGCGGTAATCGACAGCGGTATCGACGGTGAACACGAAGACCTGCGGGGCGTTCTGGGGCGAACAGGGATCGACCTTGTCGGTGGCATTGCGACGCCCATTCCTCAGGGATTCCCGTACGATACCGTGGGGATCACTCACGGCACCCACGTATCGGGGCTGGTTGCCGCTGAGGGCGGGAACGGCCGCGGTGTAGCGGGAGTCGCCTATAGCGGGTGGGGACGGCCGGCGGTGAGTGTGATGCCGATTCGATCGCTGGAAGGGCTGAACGGTTTACTCAGTGATGTAATCCGGGGAGTTCTGTACGCCGCTGGAGCCGTTCCCGGGCAGCAGAGCGCGCCGGCACGGGTGATCAATATGAGTCTGGGAGCCGATGTAGCCGGGCTTGATGAGGCGAGCATCCTGTTTTTTGAATCCGCGGTCGAAGAGGCGGCGCGGCGGGGTCTCCTCATGGTAGCCGCCGCGGGTAATGGACGGGTGCCACAGGGAGCCGACAACAATGCTGCGCCCCAGGGCCGGTCCGACGGTATCGACTGGCCCGCCCGGTTTCCCGCAGTCATTGCCGTAGGATCGGTGGACCGGGCGGCAGATCCCGAAGATAGCCAACGTTCCTACTTCTCGGATTACGGACTCCAATTGGAGCTGATGGCGCCGGGGGCGGCATCCTCCGGGCCCAATGCTGACGACAATACCGGCATCGTGAGTACGGTGCCGGCCTCGTCCTCGTCCCCGTCCCCGTCTTCCGGCTACGGCCTGCAGGCCGGCACCTCCATGGCGGCACCCCTTGTAGCGGGAGCGGCGGCACTGGTCTGGAGCGCTCATCCGCACCTCTCGGCGGACCACCTGCGGCGGATTCTCCAGGATACCGCGGTCGACTTGGGAGAGCCCGGTCGTGATGAAGCGTTTGGCTCCGGCCTGCGCAATGTGGAGGAAGCACTTCGGGTAGCCCCTTCCACGCCCCATGG